>JADFQH010000087.1 GCA_022561895.1 Methanobacteriota archaeon
TCCCGCTGGGGATCGGTCTCGGCAGCGTCCTCCTCTCCGTTACAGTGATCTCCGCGGTGGTCGCCGTCGTCCTCGCACCCGTCATCGGCAACTACATTGGCGGACTGTTCGTGCTGGCCGATCAGCCCTACGAGATCGGCGATATGGTCAGGATCGTCGACACCGAACACGAAGAACAGCGCGGGTTCATCCAAGACGTTACCCTCCGGTATACGAAGATCCTCGCGCGGGATAACACCCTTCTCGTGATTCCGAACTCCACGATTCGAGAACGCGACGTGATCAACTACTCCGCCGAGGACGAACGCACGTGGATGCACCTCGATATCTCCGTCACCTACGAGGGCGATCTCGAGGAAGCACGCCGGATCATGATCCGGGCGGCGCGAAACACCGATGGTGTGATCAGCGGCGGTCCCACCATTCGAATCGGCAGCGCCCGGTATCCCGCCCGCCCAACCTGCCTGATCTACGAGTATGCGGACAACGGCGTCACCCTCCGGCTTCGCTACTGGATGCGAACGCCACATTCCCCAGGGCGAATCCGGTCGGATATCCAAGAACGGATCTGGGAAGCCGTCGAGGACGCAGACGTCGAGTTCCCTTACCCACACAGACATCTCGTTTTCGATGATATGAGCGATGAGGCGGATACGGCGATCGAGCACGCCCGCACAGGAGAAAGTGAACGAACCACCGAAACGGATCTAGGAGAGTCTACCCGCCGACCGTGATGACGGTGCAGTCGAGTCGGTTTTTCAGAAACGTCTCGATATCCGGATCGCGGTTGAGTCGCCCGATCAAGCGCTTCCAGCGCGAGGCCTGTCGGTGGCCGATGACGACGACATCGGCGTCTTCTGCGGCGATCTCGTCGAGGATCGTCTCCTCGACCAGAAAACCGGATCGTACCACGTAGCGCGCGCTCGCCAGCCGTCCGAACTCCGTTTCGACCGCTCGCTTGAGTTCGGCTCTCGTGATCGGATGACCGTTCTGGTAGAGATTGACATGTAGTACGGTCAGATCCGCGTCGTCCTCGTGTGCGACTTCCATGGCTCGCTCGAACGTCCGTTTCGAGCGTGTCGAGAGCGGATATCGAACGGGGACGATGACGCGAGTCACACTGACAGATCACCTGCCGATCGGCGTCAACTTTTCCCTTTGGCCCGCTCGATGCGCCCCTCGATCACCAGGTCGATTCCCACAGTACGGGCGTACTCCGCGAGCACCTCGTACTGAACGTCCACTGTTCCGTTTCGGTGGCCCGTCGTGAGCGCAGGAAACTCGTGATCGGTTTCGAAGAGATACCGACTCGCCGCGATCGTGTACTCTCCATCGGGCTCAAGAGGTTCGTTTCCGACACGAACCGACTCGACGCGCGCTCCATCGAAGGTAGCACGGAGACCGCTGACGTGGGCGTGCCACCAGTGAGGTTCGCCGAACCCCACGTCGGGATCGCTCGCCTGAGAGAGCAGCGTTCGAAGCTCCCTTCCCGTCACCGTTCCGACCGTGACCGGTCCGTCGAACGGAACGACGCTGATGCAGTCGGCGAGCGTTACGTCGTTCATAAGTGGAGGTCCCGAGCGGATACCACCGGCGTTATGAAGCGCTACGTCGGTTCCGGCGGCCCACCGGTAGGCATCGGCGACCCAGTTGCCGATCCGACACTCCCCGCTCACGGTGATCTCCTCGGTACGAGAAATCGGCGTTTCAACTACTCCCACGACCTCCTCCAAACCCGCCCTCGCCATCCGCTCTCTGAGCGCACTCGCCACACGCTCGCCCCACGGCCCCGTCTCTGTGTGGTGGCGTGTTCCCTTGATTGCCTCACCGAGTTCCACCTCGATGAGAGCTGTGCCGTTCGCACCGGGTCGCGTACAGAGCGTTTCACCGACATAGTCCAACCGTTCGGAATGGACGTGCCCGCCGAGAACCACGTCGATATCGAGCTCGCGCGCGAGGAGGTCGTCGCCCGCCCCGCAGTGTGAGAGCGCGACGACGTGATCGACGTTCTGCGTACGAAGGGTCGCGACGGCCCGCTTTGCGGACTCGATGGGGTTCTCAACCACTAGATCGCTCGCTTTCGGGTTGATCGACGGGGTTGCGGGATCGAGCACGCCGAAAAACCCGATTCGAGTACTACCACTACTACCGTTTCGCTCGATGATGGTCGTCGGCGAAACCCCACCGAAGCGCGCACCCTGAAAGAACACGTTCGCGCTCACCCACGTCTGGGGCGAACGCTCGATGATCTCGCGGGTCGCCCGATAGCCATGATCGAAGTCGTGATTGCCAAACGTCTCTACATCCGGCTTCACTGACTCGAAAAAGTCGAGGGCCTGTCTCCCCTCGGTCACGAGCGAGAGGATGCCGGGGGCGGTGTTGTCGCCAGTACCGACGACGATCGTGTCCTCATCCCGAAGAGCGCCGATCAACCCAGCGAGCCGCCCGATCCGCTCGGGATCGTCGTAGGCGTTCTCGACATCCGAGTACTGGAGCAGCCGCACCATTCACGTCCGGTACTCAGGTCGACCGCATAACGACTGCGATCCCGTAGTGGAAAGTTGATAACCGTTTCTGCCCTATAGATTTCAATGGGGAATGTTACCAAAGAACAAAGCGAGCGAGCGGTGCTTGTGGCGCTGTTCGTCACCGCCCGCAATCGGCTTCGAATCGTCTTTCTCGCTTTTTGTGCTGGCTTTCTCGGGACGTTTTATCTACTACGCAACTGGGTCTGGGACGCCCTCGAAGCTGCGCTACTCGCCCGTGGCGCAATCGTCGTCGCCATCACGCCATTCGATGTCGTCCTCTTGGAAGCGAAGTTCGCGCTCGGCGGCGGCGCGCTGGTCGCGATCCCCACGCTCGTCTATCTCTCACGCGACGTGTTCAAAGAGCGCATGGAAATCCCGTGGAGCGGATCGAAAATTCTCGGGGTCAGTCTGCTGGCCGCGGGGCTGTTCGTCTTTGGGGTTGCCTACGCCCACATGGTACTCTTTCCGTTTTTATTCGAATTTCTCGCGGCGAACGCGATCAGCGCGGGCTTTCAGCCCACCTATTCGATCGTTATGTGGGCGCAGTTCATCCTGATCCTCTCGGTCGTGATGGGCGTCGCCGCCGAACTCCCATTACTTATGAGCGCGCTCGCAAGCGCGGAGATCGTCACCTACGAGACGTTCGCGGCGAACTGGCGGGTTTCGGTGTTCGGGCTGGTGGTCGTCGGCTCGCTCGCAAACGGCTCGCCCGACCCCTTCTCGATGGCGCTCGTGACGGCTCCCCTGATCGTACTCTACGGCGTTGGTTTAGTCTGTGCTCACCTCGTCTCTCCGCCGGTCATTTCCCAGACCGCCACAGTCACGACACAGGATTCCAAACGAGGGGCGGAAATCGAGCCGATCATCCGCGACACGACAATGGGGATGGCGAGCGCCTTCACCGAGCGCGACGAGGACGATATCGGGGACTACTACGAGGAGATCGTCTTCGTTCTCGGGAGTCTGCGCGACCATCTCGCGGTTCTTGGCGGCGTGTTTCTCCTCACAATGACTGGCGTGTTCACGTGGCTCTCGGGGGGCGGGATCGGGACGATCAAACGCGATTTTCTTTCCCGGCTCCCCGCGGGCGTCGCCCCCGAACAGGTCGATATCGTCTTGCTCCACCCCGTCGAAGCGCTCGCGTTCGAACTCAAACTGAGCGTTTTAGTAGGACTGGTCGTCGTCTCACCGCTCGTCTGTTACTATCTCTGGGAGCCACTCGCCGCTTGCGGGTTCATGCGAGGCTCACGGCGCGCGCTCGTCGCATGGAGCGGCGCGCTCGTGTTCGGACTCGCTGCCGGCAGCGTTCTCGGGTATCTGTTCGTCGCGCCCACGATTATCTCGGGGCTGACCTACGACGCGCTTAGAGCGGGAGTCGTCGTCTCCTATCGCGTACCCGAACTGTTCTGGCTCGTCGCCGCGACAACAGTTGGCGTCGGCGTGCTGCTGAACGTGCCCATCGCGATGGTGTTCGGCTGGCGCGCCGGTCTCGTTTCCTACAGCGCGCTCCGAGGGGGCTGGCGCGCCGTCTGCATCGCCGTCCTCGTTTGTGCCTCGCCGTTGACGGGAGTTCTCGGAATGCTCGGGACGGCGATTGCGGTACTTTTCGCCTACTGGTTCGGACTCGGTGCGCTGTGGGTCGTGACGCTTGGCGGGCGACGCGACCTTCGTAACTCTCGATCGGCGGTCCCGCTCGACACGAACCGTTGACGGTTCATGAGCGGTGTAACGCCCGGCTAAATGACCCGTTATTGGCCGCCGTATCGCTCGATGGCTTCCCGAAGCGTCATCACCTCGATCCCGCGCTCGTCGATCCATTCGAGCGTCTCGTAGATCCCGTCCTCCGTTACCTCGTCCTTGAACGTGTGTGCGCCGATCACGCCGAGTGCGCCCCGGTCCGCGATCTCGTCGAGATCGGCTATGACGCTCTCGGGTGAGGTGAACTCGAGGAAGTAATCCCGCTCGGTGTAAAAGGGATCGAACCCGTCGGGATCGTTGACGCGCGAGCCGTGTTCGGCGTTCGCGATCCCCATGTAATGATCGATTGCGAACTCCCGCGAATAATCGTCGAAGCTGTCGTAGGGGGCGAGAAACGTATCGATCTCGAAGCCGAGCGATTCGAGCTCGCGTTTCGACTCGCCGAGCGCCTCCTCCATTCCGTCTTCGGGATAGCGCGTGAGGCTTTCGCCCTTCGTGAACGACTCGCCGAGCGGTTCATCCAGTTCGATGTATCTTCCCGTCTCGTCTTCGTCCCACCCGAGAACGGTCCGCGTGACCGTTTTCTGCCCATCGGTAATTTCGAGATCGCGTGGCTCCCAGTAGCCGTGGCGAATCCCGTCAGGGTAGACCCGATCGTCGTCCGAATGAGCGTCCTCGACGAGTTCGAAGGTTCCGACTGCGGTGTGATCGACCGTGTGCGAACAGATCTCCCAGCCCGCGTCTTCGAGTTCCTCTAAGTGTTCGACACCCATCCAGTCGGTCCCCATATAGTTCTCACGACCGATCCACTCGGTGACAATCCCGGTCGTCGCGGGTGCGTCGAACGCTTGGTGGGCGGGAAAAGCTTGAGTATAATCTTCTATCGGGCCGTCGTCATACACGAAGACGACCGCCCCACCTTCGGGCGGGTCAAGCGGTTCGCTGTCTTCCCTTTCCTCGTCGTCGGGGGTAGTGTCATCTCCTTCACCGCCGCTACCGTCGGTTTCGTTCTCGCCAGTGTCGCCACCGCCACCAGTGCCTTCGGTGAGGCGACTGAGACAGCCTGACAGTCCGGTGAGTGCAACGGCACTCGATCCGAGAAACACCCGTCGGGTCGAAGAGCGGCGCTCCATACCTGACATGATTCTGCCGAAGCAGTATAGTTGTCAACTGATTAATTCGTATAGGGTAACAGATGAATGCTGAAGACCAGCCTGAAATTATAGTAGTTAGACAGATGTAATTTCAGGACAGGTCGCCTCTTGGACCGTTTAGGATAACCCTCATACCCAGTGCGACTAGAACTGGGATATGGACGAACTATCCGCGGGTGGGGAGACGCTGTACGTCGCGCGCGACGAGGCAGAGCGCGGTTCGGACGGCCCGTTTTACGTCGTCTATCGGACAACGAATCGACGGGACCGGTGGGGCTATCTCTGTGGGAACTGCGACAGCCCGAACACGGCGATGGACACGATGGGGCGAATCGTCTGTAATGACTGCCCGAACCAGCGAAAACCGACCGAATGGGACGCGGCTCACGAGTAACCTTTCCATGTCCGGCACAACCACTTTGCGAGTGCCGGACATCGATTGGAAGCGCCATGACAACCGTCAAAGTCATCGAACTCCTGGGTGAATCGAGCGAATCGTGGGAAGATGCCGCCCAGCAGGCGGTAAACGACGCCGAACAGACCCTCGAAAACATCAGCGGCATCGAGGTCGAAGAACAGACCGCGGACGTCGAGGACGGGCAGATCACGAGCTACAAGACGACCGTTCACGTCGCGTTCGCGCTCAACCGCTGAACGCGATCGGTCTCGCGCTTCGGATCGCTATCGAGCGATCGTCGCTGCCGATACCGGCAGCTTCGTGGCAAAGCTTTATCCGGGAGGCTACTGTAGTAATTAGTGGATGGGACCTGTTAGCATACCACCCGTCGAGCAGGCCCGGTCGATCTTCAGTGAACTCGGCTACACCCTTTCGGGGGACGGATCCGAGTTCCGCGCCGAGCGCGAGTGGAAAGTCGTTCATGTAACCGCAACCGCGGACGACGAGGAGGGGTCGATTCTCGGCTCCGATTCGGACTCGCTTCGGTGTTTCGTGACGTATCGAGAGACCGCAGAAGCGCTCGTTCATCGTCTCTCGGAGTTCAAACCCGACTACGAATGGGCGGTGATTTCCGTCGGTGATGACGACTACGACGTGCTCCATGCACCCTCGTTGGGTGCGTAGTAGCACGACGGAACGTTCATACCATTGAGCGGTCTATTGTACGGTCTGTGGCGCTACCGAAAGAACCACTCACCCGCAGAACACTCCTTACTGGCACAGCCGGTGTGTTCGCCGGGAGTGCGGGCTGTCTGAGCCGGTTTCAGGCCTCCGTCGATCGCGAGACGCCCGAACAGGTTACGGTCTCGATCGCGACCCTTCCCGCCGACGAGAACAGCGTTCCCGTTCGTATCGCAAACCATCTCGCAGAAACCCTCGGCGTGGCCGGCATCGACGCCGGTGTCCAGCCGGTGACTGCCGAGAACCTCTGGCGAAGCCTCCTGTTGAATCAGGACTTCGATCTCTATATCGGCCAGCATCCCGGCTACACCGATCCCGACTACCTCTACGGGCTACTGCACTCGCGCTTTAGCGAGGAGCCGGGCTGGCAGAACCCCTTTGGCTACGTGAACGTCCCCGGCATGGACGACCCGCTCGAAGCACAACGAAGAGCCCGAACGGCGGACCGAGCCGACTCGCTCTCGGAGATCGTCGAAGCCGTCCGCGAGGAGGTCCCGTTTTCGGTTATCGCATACCCACAAGAGCCTCGGGCGGTTCGAACCGACCGATATTCGGGCTGGGACTACCGCTCGCTCGAATCGCCCGTTGGCTATCTCGCCCTCGATGAACGCTCCGGCGAGGAGCACAACGGGCGCGATGCAGAAACCCTCACCGTCGGGATCACCGACAGACGGATCACACACAACCTGAACCCGCTCGCCGTCGAGTACCGCAGCCGCTGGATCGTCACCGGCCTCCTCTATGACTCGCTCGGCAGGCGGATCGACGACGAGATCGAGCCGTGGCTCGCACGCGACTGGACGTGGGACGGCAACCGTCTGCAGGTCGAGCTTCGCGATGGGCTTACGTGGCACGACGGCGAGACGCTGACCGCTGCGGACGTTGCGTTCACCTATCGGCTGCTGTGGGATACAACGCACACCGAGGGCGATCCAACGGTTCCAGCCCCCTGTTTCCGATCCCGGAGCACGCTCGTCGAGAACGTCGAAGTCACCGGGGAACGGACGATAGAACTCACCACCGAAACCGACGCTGATCACGGTCTCGAATCAGCAATGGTCCCGGTGTTACCGGCACATATCTGGGAGGAGCGAACCGATCTCACCTCGATTGCCGGGTTCGATCTCGACAACGCGACCGAAGCGCTGGTCGACGACAACATCGAGCCGGTCGGCTCGGGACCGCTTCGTTTCGATTCGGTGACCGCGGACGACCGCCTCGAACTCGTTCGCAACGACGATCACTTTCTCACGTGGATAGGAAACAACGATCCGCTCGCGGCGCTTGCGGGCGGACCACCCTACGAGCGACTGGTCTTTATCTACTCACCCTCCCAAGCGAACGTCATCGAAGGCGTTCAAGCGGGCGATCTCGACGCGAGCGCCGACGGCGTCGTACCGACCGAGATCGAGCGCGCGGAGGGAGCAAGCGAGGTCGAACTCGAGTTCGAGGACGTGAGCGCGTACTACCATCTGGGCTTCAACACGCGAAACGCACCGCTTTCGAATCCCCGGTTCAGATCGGCCGTCTCGCGGCTGCTCGACAGGGAGTACCTCCGAACGGAGGTGTTCGACGGCTACGCGACCCCGGCGTTTAGCCCGATCGCCATGGGCGGCCCCGAAGACGAGTGGGAGCCGAACCACCGGATGGGCTTTATCGGCGAGAGCGGGACGGGAGCCGTCGACGAAGAGACGGTCCACGAGCTGTTCCGGGAGGCAGGGTATATATACAATGAGAGCGGAGAACTGGTCGTACGCTGAGGCGTTTCCATGGGTCTCACAACGGTGCTGCTATCGGTCGTTGCGGTCGTGAGCCTACTGCTCGTCATCGGGACCGTCGTTTGTATCGACCGAACGCAGCTTCGCGAACTCAGAGCGGATCTCAGACCGCGCCTCAGGCTTGCAGCGCCCGCAATTGGACTGCTCGGCCTCGTGCTGGTGTTGAACAGCCTCACCCGTCGAACGGCCCAGCAGCTCTCGTGGCTGATCGGCTTCGAGATCACCGGTCAGATCTACCGGATCGAAGGGACGTTCGTCGCGTGGCTCCAGACGTTTCAAACCACCGAGCTCACGATCTACTTCTCCGCGATCTATATTTATGGGTATGTCTTCTTGCTCATCTTCCCTTTGCTCGCGTATCTCGCGCTCTCGGAACAACGAACCCTTCACGAGCTTACGATCGCCTACACCGCGAACTACGGGATCGGACTGGTCTGTTATCTCTTTTTCGTCGCCTACGGTCCTCGAAACCTCGATGTCGCAGAACAGCTCATGTACAACGTCTATCCCTCCTCTCGGCTACTGACGAGCGCCGTCAACACCAATACGAACGTCTTTCCATCGTTGCATACCTCGCTTTCGGTGACCGCGCTGCTGTTTGCGTGGCGCACCCGCGAGACCTACCCGCGCTGGCTTGCGATTGCAGGCGTCACCGCGACGAGCGTCGTGATCTCGACGATGTATCTGGGGATCCACTGGGCGACGGACGTCGTGGCGGGCGTCGGACTCGCCTACGCAAGCTACTGGATCGGTATCAAAGGTGCGGATCGCTGGCGCGAGATCGCAACGAAGGCAACGCCCCGAATCACCCGAGTGTTTCGCTCGCGCCTGTGAGATGACTGCGAGGTGAGCGGCCCCGCCTTTTAAGCGACGGCCGGACGTTGTACGCGGTGCGATGGTATTCAAGAAAGTCACGCTGATCGGCACGAGCACCGAGAGCTTCGACGACGCCGCGGACGACGCGATTGCGCGCGCCCAGAACACGCTCGAAAACGTCTACTGGGCGGAGGTCGATGAGTTCGGCGTCGAGCTCAAAAACGTCGACGAGCCCGAGTATCAAGCGACCCTCGAAGTCGCCTTCGAAGTCGAAGACTGAGGCGGTTTCGTGCGGGTTCGTTTTTGCGGTTTTTGCTTCCGACGAACGCAGTAGACAGCTATGGATACGAGTTCACTCGTCCTTCCACTGGATCTCCTTCGACCCGCCCGCTTCTCGAAGGGTAAACGGTCCCACCGCGAGCGTTCGCTTTGCCACAGTGGCAATGCGGAGGATGTACGCCAACAGCACGATAAACGGAGCGGTCCCGATCGTCACCGCAGCACACACCACCAGCACGCCGGTGTTCACGCCAACTACCGTGCCGGACACGAACGTCGGGTCGAAGAACAGTACCATCGTGAGTGCGGCGACGAGCGCCGGGATCGCAGCATAGAGGATCGCGTACGAGAGGTTGATCAGCTCCCACTGAAAATAAAACGTCTTGAAATGTTCGCGGGCCGGGCCCAGAAACTTCAGTAGTTTCAGGAGATCGTCGAGCGAGTCCAGTACCGCCTCCGAAAGGGAGCTTCGGTGTTCGTTCTGTATGCGCCGGCCGGTGTGTATTTTCCGCGAATAATCGTAGTCCAGCGCCGAATTGAGCACCTGAAACGTCCCGAACTGCGCCCCCTTCAGTTGATCGCTCACCTCCGAGGCGTTTTCGGTGATATCATCGGTGTACTCCTCGATTTCCTCGCGGACGTTCCCATCGATATCCTCGCCCATAGCGTCCCGCACCGCGTTCGCCTGTTTCTGGCTCGCTTCGACGAGCGCCCGGAAAAACATCGGTGGTTCGGTGGGACTTACTGCCAAGCCCGCAACGTCCTCGACCTCCTGGCGAAAATCCATCGCGCCCTGCATTCGATTGCGCTGTTTTCCGAGCGGTCCGAGTTCCTGGGATATCAC
>JADFQH010000392.1 GCA_022561895.1 Methanobacteriota archaeon
CGTTCCGCCTCCTTTGCCTCCTCGCGGGCGCTCTCGGGCGTGTAGGTCAGAAACGCGTTGATCTCGTCTTCGCGCTCTTCGATCCGCGAGAGAAACGTGTCCATGACTTCAACGGGTGACAGCTCGCCCTCTCGAATTTTCTCTGCGAGCACCGTCGTCGGGGTGAAGCAGATGTCGTCGTACTCCCTGTCCGTCTCCCCGTCGGCATATGCGGCTCCGCTCCCAAGACCGAACAGTGCGACACTGCCGCCGAAAAGTCCTTTGAGATGGGTGCGACGGGTCTGTGAAAACTCGCTCTCCGTCTGTGAGGTATTATCTGACATCCGAAGAGGAGATCTACACGCGACCGCCGTAAATATAGTTATTTTTTCGTTTATATTTAGTATATAAAAACAGAGGTTCGACCGAGTTCTGCGCGTGTGGAGGGGTGATGGCCGGAGTGGGGGCCGACGCGAACGTAGAAGGCCGCCGAGAGCGAAGCGAGTGGTATGAACGTCAGCGTTTGGGGGTTCGATGTCGGAATCGAGGAGGGGCGGATCGCCGCCTCCGACGCGGCGATCCGCGCACAGCTCCGCGAGTACGAACGGGGGGAGCGAGCGGCGTTCGACCTCGGGGTTCGCGTGCCCGATTCGTTTGCGGGTGCCGTGATGGGCGCGATGGCTGCCATCCCGTACGGGGAGACGCGCACCTACGGCGAGCTTGCGGACGAACTAGGCACCGAGGCGGTGGCGGTCGGACGGGCCTGCGGGCGCAACCCGGTTCCAATACTCATTCCGTGTCATCGGGTCGTCGGGGCGGACTCGCTCGGCGGGTTTTCGGCCGGCGGCGACCGGGCGATAGAGCTGAAATCGAGGCTGCTCGATCACGAACGCCGGACGACTCAGGCGCGGCTGGACGCGTACCGATAATCATAGGGAGTCTCGTAGACGTTCATCGATTTCCTCTTTCCCGATCAACCGACGAGGGTGCGTTGATCAGGAGAACCCGCCCGATTGGCGACGAGAATCCCTATCAGACCAGCGCGGAAAGATAGCCGAAACCGTAGTACGACCCGACGGTGAGAACGACCGTCCAGAGCGCGATGGCGACGGTCATCCAGAGGGCAACCGCTCGCTTTTCCGAGCCGAAGGCGAGCGCGAGCGTCGCCGCGAGATGGACGCCGGTCAGGACCGGCGAGACGAGCGCAAGCCCCGGTAGCCCGTACTGGTTCCAGATCCTCTTCGCGCGCTCGCGGCGCGCCGGAGCCTCGCCCTCGCGCCGGGACTCCCACCACGTTTTCAGCCGGCCGTAGAAGACGATAATTCCGTAGATCGGCAGCACGTTGCCGAGAAACGCAAAGAGGGCGACGCCGAACGCGTTCAGCCCGAGTCCCACGCCGATGGGGATCACGACGAGGATTTCGAGCAAGGGGATCGCCGCGAGCAGGAAGACGAGGCCGTACTGGAGGGTGCCGTCCGCGCCCGCGATCAGCTCGGCAGCGTCCTCGCTCCCGAACTCGGAGAGCGCGCCGAGTACGTCGCCGCCAATGACGAGCGCGACCCCCGCCAAGAGAAGCGCGAGGACGACGCCGACGATACCCAAACGCCAGCCAGTGAGTCCGACGCGTGTTCGAGTACGAGCCATTCGTTCCACGCTACGTCGCCAGCGAGTATAACGGATGCCAAATCGGCTACAACTTTTTATCCGTGTGTTTATAGTATTTCGGAGTGATTGAGGAACGGATACGGTGGTTCGATCTCGATAGCGCCGAAGTATCCCGATCAAAAGAAATCGCGCAAGTTGTTTATTCTTCGCCCCCGGAGCGACCTCATGCCGTCGTTTCACGATCTCGGGCTGTCGAGCTACGAGCAGAAGGTCTACGTGGCGCTGCTCGATCTCCGCGAGCAGGGGCTCGGCGGTGGAATCGCTGATGCTGACGCCCTTGATGTCGACGCTGCCGACCGTCTGGGCGCCGAGGATGTCGGCGGCGGCCGAGGCGGAGCGGCGCTGCGTCGCCGGATCGTCGAAACCGCCGGACAGGGC
>JADFQH010000088.1:0-8283 GCA_022561895.1 Methanobacteriota archaeon
GCGCGCCAACATCGATTTCGCCATCAGCGAGGCCCGTACCGTCATGGGCCGCATTGGGGTCAAGGTCTGGATCTACAAGGGGGACATCCTTCCCGCCGTGGAGGGGTTGGAGGAGCTGGAGGAGGAGATGCCCACCATCCAGGTCACGGTGCGGGCCGACGAGGAGACAGAGGACGAAAACGAACAGGAACGAGTGACAGCAGATGACTGAAAAAACAGAAATTAACACTACTACCGAGGAACAGCGAATGAAGGACATCGACCACACCCACCCCTACGACGACCGCAGTGCGGGCGCACTGTTCGCGCGCGGGCCGATCGTCGTGGCCGACGGTGGGCGTGATCCGAACCGAGAGTCGACGGATACGATGAAGGACGTGGACCACACCCCGCCGCACGACGAAGAGGGCGCAAAGCGTGTCTTCGAGCGCGGCGAGGAGTACGAAGACGAAGATACTGTAGAGGAATGAGTACCACGACACCACCGGCGTCGTTGACCCACACTCGCCACTGGAGGTGGCTCGCGTGAGTCGAGGAACTCTCTACGACAAGGTCTGGGACCGTCACGCGGTCACGGAACTTCCCACCGGTCAGACCCAGCTTTTCGTCGGACTGCACCTCATCCACGAGGTAACGAGTCCACAGGCCTTCGGCATGCTCAGGGAGCGCGACCTCGACGTCGCCTACCCCGAGCGCACCCACGCGACCGTGGACCACATCGTCCCGACGGCGGACCAATCGAGACCCTACGGCGACGACGCCGCAGAGCAGATGATGCGCGAGTTAGAGGAGAACGTCCGCGATTCGGGCATTCAGTTCGATCATCCCGATACGGGAAACCAAGGGATCGTCCACGTCATCGGACCCGAGCAGGGAATCACCCAGCCGGGGATGACGATCGTCTGTGGGGATTCACACACATCGACCCACGGCGCGTTCGGTGCGCTCGCGTTCGGAATCGGCACCTCTCAAATTCGGGACGTGCTCGCTACCGGTACTGTGGCGATGGAGAAACAGAAAGTCAGGAAGATCGAGGTTACAAAACAACTTGGTCCCGGCGTCACCGCAAAGGATGTCGTCCTGACGATTATCCGCCGACTCGGCGTCGAGGGCGGCGTCGGCTACGTCTACGAGTACGCCGGCGAGGCGATCGAATCCCTCGGAATGGAGGGACGCATGTCGATCTGTAACATGTCGATCGAGGGCGGGGCGCGTGCGGGCTACGTCAACCCCGACGAGACCACCTACGAGTGGCTCCGAGAGACGGACGCCTTCAAGGACGATCCCGAAAAGTTCGAGAAACTGAAGCCCTACTGGGAATCGGTTCGCTCCGATGAAGACGCCGAGTACGACGACGTTGTCACCATCGACGGCAGCGAGATCGAACCCACCGTCACGTGGGGGACGACGCCCGGACAGGGGATCGGGATTAGTGAGTCAGTTCCGGACCCGGAGGAGCTTCCGGCGGACAAACAGGACACCGCGCGGCGCGCACAGGAACACATGCGTGTCTCGCCCGGCGAGACGATGAGTGGTTATGAAATCGATGTGGCCTTCTTGGGATCCTGTACGAACGCCCGGCTGCCCGACCTGCGGGCAGGGGCGGCGATCGTGAAGGACCGCGAGGTCAGTCCCGATGTCCGGGCGCTTGTCGTGCCCGGCAGCCAGCGGGTTCAGCAGGCTGCCGAGGAAGAGGGGCTTGCGGACGTGTTCCGCGAGGCCGGATTCGAGTGGCGAAACGCCGGCTGTTCGATGTGTCTCGGTATGAACGACGATCAGTTGGAGGGCGACGAGGCTTCTGCCTCCTCGTCCAACCGGAACTTCGTCGGACGCCAAGGATCGAAGGACGGGAGAACTGTGCTGATGAGCCCCGAGATGGTCGCCGCGGCGGCGATCACGGGTGAAGTGACCGACGTGCGGGAGCTAGAGGAGGTGGTCGTCCAATGAGTAGCTCTGACGATGGTCCGGCGGATACAATCGAATCCGTTTCCGGTACTGGAATCCCAGTACGAGGAAACGACATCGACACCGACCAGATCATTCCTGCCCGTTTTATGAAGGTCGTCACCTTCGACGGACTGGGCGAGTTCGCCTTCTTCGACCAGCGTTTTACCGGTGAGGATAACGAGAAAGACCACCCCTTTAACGAGGAGCGCTTTCAGGGCGCGAACGTGCTTGTGGTCAACTCGAACTTCGGCTGCGGTTCCTCGCGCGAGCACGCCCCACAGGCGCTTCAGCGCTGGGGGATCGACGCCGTCGTCGGTGAGTCGTTCGCCGAAATCTTCGCGGGCAACTGTCTCGCCTTAGGAATTCCAACGGTGACCGCGAGCACCGAGGAGATCGGCGCGCTCCAAGCGTACGTCGAGGAGCATCCTGAAGGAACGATCAGCGTCGATGTCGAGCGCGAACTCGTCGTCTATGGGTCGGGCGACGATGAGACGGCGATCAACGCCGACGTCGCCGACGCCCAGCACAAAGCGCTCGTCGAGGGCGTCTGGGATACGACGGCGCTAATGCGCGCGAACGAGAACTCGGTGTGCGAAACCGCCGACTCACTACCGTACATGCAGAGCGATGACTGAGGAGATCGCCGTCGTCCCCGGCGATGGGATCGGTCAGGAGGTGACGCCCGCAGCCGTCGAGGTGCTCGAAGCCGTCGGGAAATTCGAGTTCGTCGAGAGGGAAGCGGGAGACGCAACGAAAGCAGAGACAGGGGATGCACTCCCACAGGAGACGTACGACATCGCTACGAGCGCGGACGCGACACTGTTCGGAGCCGCGGGCGCGACGGCCGCGGACGTGATCTTGCCCCTACGCGAAGCGGTCGGCTCCTTCGTCAACGTCCGACCCGCCCGCGCGTACCCCGGCGTCGACGCGCTTCGCCCCGAGACGGACATCGTCTTCCTCCGTGAGAACACTGAAGGCGTCTACTCGGGCCACGAGAGTAGGTTGAGCGAGGATCTCTCGACGCTGACCCGAGTGGTGACGAGTTCAGCCTCGAAACGTCTCGCCGAGTTCGCCTGTGATTTCGTGGAGGACGAGTACGACGGCTTTACCGTTGCGCACAAGGCGAACGTGATGCGCGAGACCGACGGTCGGTTCCGCGAGGCGGTGCTCTCGGTAGCCGATAAGCGCGGCGTCGACACTGATGAACTGCTGATGGACGCCTTTGCGACCCACGTCTGTCTCAGTCCTCAAAAATTCGATGTCGTCGTCTGTCCAAATCTCGCGGGCGACGTGCTTTCGGATCTCGCCGCGGGATTGGTCGGCGGGCTCGGCCTGCTCCCGAGTGCGAACATTGGTCCTGATAGAGCCTTATTCGAACCCGTGCATGGAACCGCTCCTGACATCGCGGGCGAAGGTGTTGCGAACCCGACCGCGGCAATCCTTTCGGCGGCGATGTTGCTCGACTATCTGGGTTACGATAAAGAGAGCATGCAGGTCGATGAAGCAATGACCAGCGTCCTCGAAAGCGGACCGCGAACGCCGGATCTCGGTGGCGAACGTAGTACAGAAGACGTGACCGGCGCGGTCGTCGATCGGCTGTAGTCAGTTCCGTTGGCCACCGAGGTCGTCCGCAGTGATCATCGCATCATGGACATCATCCACGCTGACCTCGAAGACGTTGTGATCGCGGTCGATCCAGTTATAGTTACACCGTAGTTGTAATATCGCCATATCCACAACGAACTGGTTTCCATACCCTCGTTAGAGAACAGGAGGGTTGGAACTACTCTCTGAGCACGTCGAACTCGGTGTGTGCAGGGCGGGTACGCCCGTCCATTGCGCTTGTTTCTAGCGATTCGGTTTCGAGAAGCCTGTCGAGCTTTCGCTCGAACGTCTCCCCGTCGATCTCGCCCGTCGCATACCGGTGGCGGAGCTGTGCGATCGGCGAGTCGATCTCGGACTCGCTCGCTTTCGCTTCGGCGTCGTTTTTCTCCGTCGCTCCGCTTGCCCACCAGTAGCCGTGATACACCGCATACGTCCCGAGCAGGACCAGCGGTGTGAGGGTCACGAGTGAGACGAGCGCGATCCAGAGGGGGATCGACGGGACGAGAAACGTCGGGATGACGAGAAACGCGGTGATCGCAAGGCCGACCCAGAGTGGCGAGCTGAGCGCGCGCCGACCACCCGCTTCGATACGCGATTCCAGTGACATACCCTGCTAGAGCATTTCACAAAGCATAGCAGTTGCTGTCGGTTACACACCATCACGACGAGATAGACAGCGTGCTCTTTTGCACTCGTTTGTGAAGCTAACTATAGTAGCCGGTGAACGTCGATACACAGATGCTTACAAACTAAGCGGCCAGCGCCACCGGTGCTAGCCGCTGCGTGCAGGTGGTGGACAAACAGTTCCAACAGCTACGATCTCATCACTAACCCCCGTCGTTTAATACGTCTCCCTGCTATCGGATCACGTATGTCGGACGAGAGCATGTCAGACGAAGACGAACCGCGACTGGCGCGCGGAACCGAACCCGACACCGCACTCTGTCAGCGCTGTGGTGCCGAGTTCGAATGGACCGAGGACACCTGTCCGGAGTGTGGCTGGCAGAAATCCGACTGGGTGAGCGGGGGGCGCTACGGCCTGAGCAAGTCGGCCTGAGCGAAAAGGGAGGGTTAGTCGCTCGCGCTCGCCGAACCGATCCGCGCCTCTGCGAGGTTCGCACAGACATGGCCCTGCCCGCTCATGTTCGTTGCGGCCAACCGCCCGCGACGGTGAACCGTCTCGAACTCGCTCGGAGAAATCGTCTCACCCTCGGGGGTGACGAACAGCCCTGCGTCCGTCCCGTTCGCGACGCCTGTTGCCGTTGCCTTTTCGAGATAGCGCTCTATCGGTTCGGACTCGATACAGATCGAGAGCGTCTCATCGAGTCGCACTGTTGTCCGCCCCTCCGAATCAATCGTGAGATCCTTCCGGACGAGGCCAACGATCTGTTCGGGCGTTGCGCCACCGTCCAACAGCGCGGACACGGCTCGATACTGTCGTGCCGCTCGTGCCTTCTCGTCAAGTTCCTCTCTGACAGCCTCGATGTCGCCGTCCGCGTCGTCGAACACCGCATCGAACGACAGGCGTTCGTTGACGCCCTCGTTGATCTCGGCGGCATGCATATGATCGCGAAGATCCACTGCTACGTCCGTGATTTCGGGGATTTCGAGGATCGCGTCACGTGCATCCGTCATCATCATCCACGCGAACGCTGGCGAGCACCATGCGGTTGGCAGGGTAAACGAGACGGCGACGCTCTCCCCTTCGATCTCGATCTCGTCGATATACTCCAACTCCGTGATCGAGCGGTCGAGTTCGGGATCGGTCACTCGATCCAGACGCGTCCTCACTGCCGTTCGATCGACCCGCTGAGTTCGGCTCATGAGTTAGTCATCGGCCGTTGCACCTTCGCCGTACTGTGCAGCCAGCCCGAACTCCTCGCTGACGCCGTCGTCTCGAAGGATCTCCTTCTGGCGCTCGATATCGATGTTGTAGAGTCTGGCGGCGTTCTCGCCCATGATCTTCTTTTTCACGTCGAGATCCAACTCGACGCCAAACTCCTCGCGCTGGTCGGGCGTCAGCTCCGCTTCCATCACCGCCTCGATGAGCCATTCCGGCTCCCAGAGGGCGTAGTCGCTACCGAAGAGGATGCGATCTTCGCCGAGCCAAAAGAGGAGTTCGCCCATGATCTCGCCGAACTTCTTTGGCCTACTTTTGGCGAGCGGCGCGGCGACCGCAAGCCCCCCATACACGTTCGGCTCTTGGGCGGCGATCCAGCAGAAGTCATCGAGTCGGGGCATCCCGACGTGTTCGACGATGAAGTTGAGTTCAGGAAAGGAGGTCGCCGCGTCATCCACGTCCTTTACGTCGAAGGCATCGCGGTTCAACGGGCGGATGGTGGGTCCCTTATGGGTGTGGATGTTCTTGATTCCGAGTTCGGCGCATTTCTCGAGATACTCGAAGCTCTCGTCGCTATCGAGTCGCCACCCCTTCGAGTCGCCGTTCCATTCGGCCGTATAGACCTTCACTCCTTGAACGTCGAACTCCTCTCTTTGCCGTTCGAGCTCCTTGAGACCGGCCTCACCCTCGCGCGGGTCGAACCGGCCGTTGACGATGAACCGGCAGGGGTTCTCGTCTTTGAGCTCTGCACACCGGTCGATCGTATTAAAGCCCTCCTTGTAGAACTCGTTCAAGTAGGTTGGCTGGAAGATCCCCATGTCGGCGTGCCCGTCACCGAACATGTCGTTTCGCAATCGGTCCGCGTCGTACTGGCGGTACTCCTCCAAACTCCACTGACGTTCCTCCGGCGTAAAGCCGGTGTGGTAGTCGTAGAAACACCGGATGAACTGCTCACCACCTTCGTGTTTGATGTTCTCCTTGCTCGCATTCCACCAATGAATGTGGCCATCGATCACGAACACGTCCTCGCCCTCGTGCGTGTACATTGCGTAGGTGAGTAGGGAGTCATCATAATTATAATTTCGCACACTGTGCGGTCTCCTCCTCCACGCATCTTACACAATCTTTTTGATGGTATCGATCGTTTGACGACCCGTATCATGCAAGCAGCGCGACTACACGAGTACACGGAGGAGATGGGTGAGGCACTCTCGATCGACGAGATCGACCGGCCCAGCCCAACGAGATCGGATCACATCGTCGTCGAGGTCGAGGGGGCGGGCTGGTGTCAGACGGACAACCACATCATCGAGGGGATGTGGACCGACTACGTCCCACAGGAGCTACCGATGACGCTCGGCCACGAGAACGCCGGCGAAGTCGTCGAAGTCGGCGACGAGGTGTCCACTGTTGACGTCGGCGATAAGGTGCTCTGTCACCCGCTGATGACCTGCGGGCAGTGTCGGGCCTGCCGACTCGGCGACGACATGCACTGTGAGAACGGCGAGTTCCCCGGCTTGAGTACGGACGGCGGGTTTGCCGACTACCTGCTCACCTCCGAGCGCGCGGCGGTCAAACTCGACGACGTTTCCCCCGTCGAAATCGCCCCGCATGCGGACGCCGGAATCACGGCGTACCACGCCGCAAAGAAGGCCGTACCGCACCTCTTTCCCGGCAGCCACACGGTGATCATCGGGGTCGGCGGACTCGGACACATCGGCTTGCAAGCGATCAACGCGATGAGCGCCACCACCACGATCGCCGTCGATCTCAAGGACGATGCGCTCTCGCTCGCGGACCGCCTCGGGGCGGATCACACGATCAACTCCGGCGACGAGGACGTTGCCGAGACGATCGAGGCGATTACCGACGGGGCGGGCGCTGAGCAGGTGCTCGACTTCGTCGGCGCGGATGGGACGACCGCGCTCGCGCCCGATATCGTCGCGCCCGGCGGCGACCACCACATCATTGGCTACGGCGGAGATATTCACGAGCCCTCACAAGCACTGGTCAACGGCGAGTTCTCCTTCGTGGGGAACATCGTCGGGAAGTACACCGAACTGCAAGAACTCGTCTCGCTCGTCGAGAGTGGCGAGATGCATTTGGAGACCACACAGTACGGTCTGGGCGAGATCAACGATGTCGCCGAATCGCTCGAACACGGCGAGATCGAGGGCCGGGCCGTGATCGTCCCCTGATCGATCACGTAATCAGTTGTTGTGGGCGGTGACCTTCTCGTCGGCGTCGGCATCGATCGTGAGCGCGTTGACGATGAGGCTCGCCTGTGCCCGGCGAAGTCGTTCTGAGAGCGCTTGGTGGGAGATTTCGAGTTCATCGGCGAGTTCGCCGAGCGTGGTCCCTCTGGGAACTCGGAAGTAGCCGTTTCGAACCGCGAGCCGGAGGGTTTCGTACTGTCTGTCGGTGAGTCCGTACTGGCCGTACTGTTTTGCGCCGTCGAGTTCGTGGACCTGTGTGATCTCGACGGAGAACCCGCGCTCGCGAAAATCGTCGTAGACCTCCGAGACCGAATCGTGATCCGGAAATAACATACGTATTTTCCAGATATCGTTCTGGCCGTGGGCCGAAAGCAGCGTCGCGCCCTTTCCGGTGATCGAGTCGATGAGGAGGTCGATCCGGTCGATCCAGTCCATCTGATAGAAGTTCCCTTCTTCGAGCTCCGAGAGACAGCGGACGTTCTCGACAGTTGAATCGGCTTCGAGCGCCGCCTCAAACCTGTCAAAGTCGTCACCAGCCGCCCAGAAAAACGGCAGAACCCGATCTCTTTCGTGGGCGGCAACCCGCTCGACTTCGATCTCCATCTTCGGGACTTTCGGAAGTGTTTCCGAGAGGGCGAACTCCTCGGCCGGAACGAGCCGGACGCCCGACGCCCC
>JADFQH010000088.1:8293-10139 GCA_022561895.1 Methanobacteriota archaeon
CGAGAAACTCGGTGATGGTGGTCATACTGTTTCTTGATTGGTTGTCGGCATTGTTTGGTGTTTTGAACTGCCAGAACCCATACCAGGAGAGACCCGACAACGGTCTGTTCTCACTCGGTGTCGGTCAGATCACCGAGTGGAACGATACCGGTCTCACCGCAGTCACCGCAGGTGCTGACAGGGTGTCTGAACGGGGTCCCGCATGATTGGCAGGCGTATCGCCACTGATCCGTGTTTCTCGGATCTGTCTTGTCCTTGTGGACGCGATCGGCGCACATGTATCTAGTTCGTTGCTGCCTCTCCTTGAGAAGCCACCTTGCGAGTTCAGGATCGGCTGACAACTCACGAGCGTGAAATGCAAGCCGTGAATACATCCTCCCGCAAACAAAACGAATGTGCAATGTCGTCCGGCACAGTCCCAACGATGACCGGCACGTCTGGTCGTGATCAACGAGCGTTTTACCCTCGAATCGGAACGTAACACCGTTAGACCCGCAGGTACACCACAGCTCATGAACATACACCACAGTTCCGCCGGACGGATCGAACGATGAGTAACTCGTCGGACAGCCAGACGATGCGCGAGCGAACCGAAGAGAGCAACCTGAAGCTGTGGCTCTTGCTCCGGTTGAACCGCTGGGTGCTTGCCGGTGGAATGCTCACGGTGGTGTTTTTCGGGATTGCGACGTTCGGTCTTGTGGGCCTCAGCCCGATACAGGTCGTGGTCGCTGAAACCGGTGCGATACAGATGCTGTTCGGTCCGTTCATGGGTGGGGCGATCATCGCCGGTGTGACGCTGGTCGTCACGCTCAATCAGCTGGTGCTTTCACAGGAACTCGGCGCGGTCGGCGAACAGCGCGAGCGCATGCAGGAGGCGATGGAGTTTCGTCGTGATGTCGAATCGGCGAGTCACGTCGGTCTCGCCCCGCCGGAGCCATCGGCGTTTCTCCGCCAGCTCATCGCAGCCATCGAGGACCGGGCCGAGACCCTTCACGACCGCGTCTCGGACGAAGCCGACGACGAGCTTCAAGAAGAAGTCGACGAGTACGTTGAAACGCTCGACGAGAACGCGGAGATGGTCCGATCGAACATCGAGGACGAACAGTTCGGGACGTTCAACGTGATCTGGCGGGTGCTTGATTTTAACTACTCGCGAAAGATCTTCCGCGCTCGTCAGATACAGTACAACTACGGTGATGACCTCTCGGACGAAGCGAACGAGACGATCGATGAGCTGATCGAGACGCTTTCGTTTTTCGGCCCCGCGCGCGAGCATTTCAAGACGCTCTATTTCCAGTGGGAGCTGATCAACCTCTCGCGGTCGGTGTCCTACGCCGCGATACCCGCACTCATAACGACGGTCGTGATGGTGTTATACGGCGACGCCACCGCCGTCTCGGGGGAAACCCTCGGCGTCGAGAACCTCGCGTGGCTCGTGAGTTTCGCGTTCGTCGTCACCGTCAGTCCGTTCGTCATCTTGCTTTCGTTCGTCTTCCGGATCGCCACCGTCGCCCAGCGAACGCTCGCGATGGGACCGTTCGTCCTCCGGGAGATGGACGAGGGACAGGCCACCGAGTACGACGAACAGGGTCCGAAGTACGACGAATGAGTCACGGACGGTGAGTATCTCGATCGGAGCGATCGAACAGTTCCGCCGTCTCCGCATCGCTGACGTAGCGGGGAATGAGCTCTACCTGGCCGGCAAGGCCAAGCCGGCTGATCCGCTCCCGGGTTTCGTCGAGGCCCTGCCAGAATTCCCCAGCGATTGTCAGGCGCAGATCGGCCCGGCCGCTTTTCGCGACAGCTTCGATCGCGAGATCGAGGCCTTTGTAGGGACGCACCAAAC
>JADFQH010000089.1:0-2668 GCA_022561895.1 Methanobacteriota archaeon
TCGTCGCCACTGACGGCGCCTGCCCAAAATATGCCCCGCTGTACGGCCAACGCCAGGCCGCGCTGGATCTCCGGACCGGGGTCGTTTCCACCTCCTGAGAGGGCCCTGGTCAGCACCCTATCGGTCAGCAACTCGCTGAGCGAAACATACCTGGGATAACCCCTCTTCTGGTGAAGCAGCCAGATCAGGCGCAGGGTGCACTTGAGCTCGCTCAGATCGTCTATCTGCTCCAGCAGCGGGCCGAAAAGAGGGCTGGGAACTGGCGTGAAGCGCACCTTGCGCGGGAAGCCGGTGAAGGCCATCCGACCGCGCAGACCCCAGTCCGTTTGCCACTGCATACACCTTCGCTACGCTCCCGAACACCTAAAGCGTTGAGTATTTCTCGTACGACACTGCCGCCCGTAGCACTATGTGAGTACGGGTCGAATCGCCGAACGGAGGAACATCATGGGAGACATAGACGTAGCGATCGGCATCGACGTAGACTGTGTCGCGGGCTGGCTCGGCACCTACAGCGCACACAACTCGCCGTCGGATCTGACGAGGGGAATCTTGGCAGGCAAAGAGGGGGTCCCGCGAATGCTCCAAGTGTTCGAGAACGCCGGAATCGAGACCAGTTGGTATGTTCCGGGCCACACCATCGAAACCTTCCCCGAAGAGATTTCTCAGGTCGCTGACGCTGGCCACGAGATCGGCGTGCATGGCTACACTCACGAGAACCCGACGGATCTCTCGCGTGAGCAAGAGGAGACGATCCTCACGAAATCCATCGATCTCGTCGAGGATCTCACGGGGAGTCCCCCCGTGGGCCATCGCGCGAGCTGGTGGGAGTTCAGCGAGAATACTCCAGAGCTTGTCGAGGAGTACGGTTTCGAGTACGACAGCAGCCTGATGGAGAGCGATTTCGAGCCGCTCTATATGCGCAAAGGCGACAGCTGGGAGGCGATCGATTACGACCAGCCCGCCGAAACGTGGATGACACCCTACGAGTACGGCGAAGAAACCGAAGTAGTGGAGATTCCGATCTCGTGGTATCGCGACGACGTGCCGCCCATGCTGTTTATGAAACAGCCCAACTACAACTATGGATACACCAGCCCGAAAATGGTTTATGAAGAGCTATACGAGGCCCATTTCGACTATCTCTACGAACGGCGTGGGGCCGGTGTCTACACCCTGACGATCCATCCAGACGTGCATGGTCGCCCGCAGATGATCCCGCTTCTGGAGGAGTTCATCGAGTATATGCAGGAACACGACGGCGTGGAGTTCACGACCTTGGAGACTGTTGCCGAGAAGTTCAACGGCGACCCCTCGGTCTACGAAAGCGAGGGCGAGTTCGTCTGATACGGTCGGCGATAATCGAAACTGGCCGAGACCAGTTAGCAGGTCCAGAAGGTTCGTTGACGCTCTTCGATCTCAGTGAGAACCGTCGAAAGAACGTCGCGCCAATCCGGGGGATGTGACTCATCGATTCCCGGTGTCGGTGCATCAGGACCCGGATGAACGTGGCCGCGCGCGTTGTGATCCGAGGGGTGTCGATCCCATCGGTGGTTGAACGTCCCGTTCTCGTGCTCCTCATGATAGTGAATCGAAAAATCGTCGTTCTCGAACCAGACGATCTCTAGACGAGCGTGATGGACGCTACTCGGGTAAAAACCGGAGCCATAGACACAGACTATCCGGTCCGGCGCGAACTCCGGCTGCTCTTCGATTCGTTCGAAGCGAGTGTCGGAAGCCAACCGTTCCGTGATAACCGCAAGTCGATCGAAATCGATCGATGCGCCGCTGATCTCGTCTTTTGATACTTCGCCGCTCGGACCGGTCATACAGCGGTCCATTTTTCCGCACTGTCACCGGAACCGGCTTTCAACGCTTGTTCGAGCAGTGAGATTCGACGGCGGGTCGTCTGCCACGCGGAAACGTCCTCCCACACCGCTTCGACCGAGCTATCGGTCTCCGAAGCGAACGCCGTGATCGAGACGACGTTTGGAGAGTCAACGCCGAACAGCTCGGCGTACCCCTCGCCGCGCTCGCGCTCGGTTTGCAAGTAGTCGAGAAGCTCTTCTGTGCTGTACTGATCCCGGAGTCGCTGGACGCGACGCCAGACGAGGTATTCTCGATTTCGTGTGTACGTCACCGGTGATTCACTGACCTGCGTGACGATCCCCATTCGTTCGAACCACTCCAAGTACTCCCTCGCGGCGTCCACTCCGCGATCAGCCCGGTCGGCGATTTCACGAACGGTCGCCGGGCTGTCCAACCCGAGGACCACGTCGAGGAAATCGTCGCGCGTGCGCTCACCGCGAACGAGTTTCCGCGGAGAGGTCAGCGCGTCAAAGTCCGGCGGTTCGGAACGTTTGTCGCCGTTCGCTTTCAGTTCCGGTCGCGGCTCGTCCATATCCGGAATATCGAAGGCTAACGGAATAAGTCTTAGTACTAGTGGTATATTCCGATGTCATGCAATCTGTAGCATCGCTACATGAGAGAGGATCGAACAGAGTTATAACAAATATCCAGTAACACACGGGAGCGAGGGCGAGTTCGTCTGAACTGATAGGGACTGTCGAGGATGTTAGAACACCTTTCTGCAAGGTTACAGATCTATCCGATCTGGGCTAATGTTCACAGGAAACGAGTGCAGTGCGGTACTATCGCTCAGCTCACG
>JADFQH010000089.1:2678-10104 GCA_022561895.1 Methanobacteriota archaeon
CGAATACTACGGAGTCACAACTGCTGTGAACGTCTACTCGGAGAAAATACTTATCCTACGAAATAAAATTATTCGTATGATATTCGGAACACAAATCGCGTTCCTCTATCCTACGGTATTGTTGGCGGTACTGGGGATCGGCCATATAAAACGACCACAAACAATGTTTTATATCATCCATTTCCCCTTCGGAACGGCCAAAGGCGGACTCACCAAGGAGGGAGAACAAACGTACTACTATCTCGGCATGTTCTATCTTCTTTTGGCAGGTCTCCTTGCGCTTCTCGTACTCATGCTATGACGGCCAGCCGTCTTCCGAGCAAGCTTCTTGTCTCCGCCCTCAGTAGCCAACGTATGTCGCCGAACAAAAGCGAGAGCAACACACCGAAGCCGAAAATCGCGCTATTCGAGAAAGTGTCATGAAAACAGCCATCGTCACCGGCGGGCTGGGCCACGCCGGAAAATGGGTCACAGACCGACTCGCACGCGAGGGCTGGCGGGTGATCTGTGTCGATCTCTCCCATCCGGGCTGGCAGGCACAAGGAAAACGAGGAATCGAGTTTCGGGAGGGGGATCTCACCGAGCGCGCCGAGGCACTCGATCTCGTGGGCGAGTTCGATCCCGACGCAGTCGTTCATTTCGCGGCCTACCCATCGCCGACGCGCCATCCCAGTGGGAGAGTGTTCGAGACGAATACGATGAGCACGTATCACGTCCTTACTGCGGCCGGAAAAGTAGGTGCAAAAATCGTCTTCGCGTCGAGCGAGAGCACCTACGGTTTTCCCTTCGCCCGCGAGAAGACCCTGCCCGAGTCCCTACCGATCACGGAGGACCACCCCTTGCGCCCGGAAGATCCCTACGGGACCTCGAAAGTCATCGGTGAGGAAATAGGAAAAATGGTCGCCCGACGGTACGACGTTTCAGTGGCGTCGATCCGCCCGTCATGGATTCAGGAGCCGGGGCAGTACCACTGTCGGGAGGGTCGGGATCTCGCCGACGGCGCGGGCAATTTCTGGTCGTATATTGATGTTCGGGATGTGGCGGGGATCGTTTCGGCGGCGCTCGAAAGCGAGTTCTCCGGCCACGAGGCGTTCCTCGCGGTCGCAAAAGAGAACTACCTTGACCGGCCGACTGGAGAGGCGATCGAGGACTTTTTCGGAGGGGTTCCCGAGAAATGTGATCTCGCAGGCAAAGAGGCGGCGTTCTCGACGGCGAAAGCCCGCGAGATGCTCGGCTGGGAGCCTGATCACTCGTGGCGCGAGGCCATAGACGAGAGCGTTTCGGTGGAACTCGTCGAATAGTGTGCTGCGGGCGGAGACAGGTCTTCGGCCAGTAACGCTATTCTGTCAGACGATACGGGGCAGTAAGTGATCTGGAAGATACCCGGTTGAACAGCTTCAAGACGACCGCTGGCATACGAACCGACGAATGAATCTCTCCCGCCGCGCGGTCATTGCAACCGGAATCATGGGGGCACTGGCCGGTTGTCTCGACGGGGCGGACACCGATATCGAACCGAGCGAACTCGAACCGGGACGAAACGAGATCCCGAGCGGCACCACCATCGACGGCGACGGCGAGACGATCCACGTCGATGAGGTTTCACCGGCGTTCCTCCGGCTCGCCGAGGGCTGTACCGTCAGAAACCTCACGCTCGTCGGCCATCGATACGACGCGATCGAGCGCGATGGCTACTGGGATTTACCGGAAAACCAGAGCCCGTGGGAGGAAGCCAGCTGTGGGATCTGGATCGAAGGCGACGACGTCACGATCGAGAACGTCGCGTGTCACGGCTGGGCACATGCCGGGATCGCGGTCGGCGAACAGGACGGGGAGAGTCTCCAGGGAATCGAGATCCGCGACAGCGTGTTCACTGAGAACAACGCCGAGGAGTTGGGCTACGGCGCGGTCGTCTACAACGGTTACGCCGAGTTCGATGGCTGTTACTGGAACAACAACCGCCACGACGTCGCCGGCTCCGGTATCGAGAGCTGTGGCTACGAGGTCCGGAACTCGGAACTCGGGCCGGAGGGACGTCTGTACGGCTTCGAGATGCACGAACCGGGCGGACACCACGTCAACGTCGAATCGACCACGTTCGCGGAAAAACGCGATCGTAACGACACTCCCGGAGCGCTGATCGTAAACCGGGGCACACCGATCGAAGAGTGTTTCATCGAGCGCAACTGGTTCCAGGGCGAGCTTACAACAAGTCTGACGGAGGGCGCTCGTGAGCGGTATCGCTTCGGAGAGAACCACGTTGGGCCCGACCCCCCGAGCGATTCCGGAATCGGCAGCCCGCGATCAGAGCGCGACGCTTAACCGATTTGATCGGGTAGATCAGTTATGAGCCGATCCGCCTTCTGTCCTCGCTGTGGCGATCCCGTCGAGGACGCCGAGCGCCCGGAGCTGCCGGGTGCGCCCGCCGCCGGCGAGACGGGACTCTGTAATGTCTGTTACTTCGAGGACTTCGAACTCGTCTCCGCACCCGAGAAACTCACCATTCGAGTCTGTGCCCGGTGCGGGGCCGTCCACCGCGGGAACCGCTGGGTCGATGTCGGCGCAGCCGACTACACCGACGTGGCGATCGACGCCGTCAGCGACTCGCTCGGAATTCACCTCGACGCCGAGGACGTGGCCTGGCAGGTCGAACCCGAGCAGGTAGACCAGAACACGATCCGAATGCACTGTCTCTTTACGGGAATCGTCCGTGGCGAGCCGGTCGAAGAGCAGGTCGTCGTCCCGACAACGATCTCGAGGGAGACCTGCACGCGATGTGGCCGTATCGCGGGCGATTATTATGCGAGCGTCGTCCAGCTGCGAGCCAAAGACAGAGAACCGACGAGCGAGGAGCGCGAGGCGATAAAGGAGATCTCCCACGCCGTCGTCGAAGAGATGGAAGAAACCGGGGATAGGAACGCCTTCGTCACCGAGATCGACGACACCGCCGATGGTGTCGACGTGAAGGTCTCGACGACCAAGATCGGGAAGAAAATTTCCCAACGATTGGTCAACCGCTTTAGCGGGAGCTTCGACAGTTCGGAGACGCTCGTCACCGAGGACGAGGACGGCAACGAAGTGTACCGAGTTACCTACGCGATTCGCTTGCCGCCGTTTACGAGAGGGGATATCATCGACCCCGAGGACGGCGAGGGACCGGTGCTCGTCAGAAGCACGCGCGGAACCGTAAAAGGCCAGCGCCTTACGACCGGCAAGCGCTACGAATCGAGTTTCGAGGAGGGCGATTCACCTGCTGCGCGCCGATTAGGGCGAGCGGAGGACGCCGAAGAAACGACGCTCGTGAGCGTCGAGGACGAGCGGGCCGTACAGGTGCTCGACCCGGAAACCTACGAGTCGAAGACGATCCCGCGACCGGACTTTCTGGATACCGAATCGGGAATCGTGTCGGTGCTAAAGAGTCGTGCTGGACTGCACGCCGTGCCGGCGGACGGGCCGAAATGAGCGACACACCCCTCGCCGCGATCGTCTCGAAAGAGAATGGGCAGGAGGCGATTGCCGCACTCCGCGACGAAGGAATCTACGACGACTCCCGAAAACTCCGCGAGGCGGGCGATGGCGCGCTCGCGCTTCCGGTGAGCGCGCCGCCCGATGAGACCGAGGTTCACGAGGTGATCCGCCAGTCCGATCCCGAATCGCGCACGCGCGGACTGGATGACCTGCTCGCAGCGCGAGGCTGGAACGACGAGGAGATCGCCCGCGCGCCCAAATCGTGGGCCGTCATCGGAACCGTGATCCTCGCGGATTTCGAGGGCTGTCCGCGCGAAGAGGAGGTCGGCGAGGCACTACTCTCGCTCCACGGCGGAGCCGATACTGTCATCGCGCGCGAGGGGATCTCGGGCGAGCACCGCGAGCCGTCGGTTCGGGTCGTCGCGGGTGCGGGCGATACGGAGACTGTTCACAAAGAACACGGGACGAAGTACGCGATGGATCTCGCACGGGTGATGTTCTCGTCGGGCAACAAGCGAGAACGCGCCCGGATGGGCGAGATAGTCGAAAAAGGCGAGCGCGTCTTCGACATGTTCGCGGGGATCGGTTATTTCACGCTCCCGATGGCGCGGGCGGGGGCGCACGTCACGGCCGTCGAGCGAAACCCGGTTGCCTTTCAGTACCTGCTCGAAAACGCCGTCCTCAACGGTGTCGCGGAGCGAATCGATGCCTACCGGGCGGACTGTCGGGAGATCGAAACCGAAGCCGACAGGATCGTGATGGGCTACTACGACGCGTCCGAGCCACGCTCGGAGTCCGAGGGGTACGAGTATCTCGATAGCGCGCTTCGTGCGCTTCGGGACGGTGGCGTGCTCCATATGCACGAAGCGACCCCCGAGGCCGAACTGTGGGAGCGACCCGTCTCGCGGCTCCGGGAGGCCGCGGCGAACGCGGGTCGGGAGATCGAGCTTCTCGATCGGCGGCGGGTGAAAAGCCACAGCGAAGGGGTATCCCATATCGTCATAGACGCCCGGATCAAGCGGCCGTAGCAGTTATTTTCGTTCGGTGGTTCCAGAACGACATGGACAGACAACAGGCGATCGCGCTCGTTCTCGTATTCCTCATGGTCGGCTCGCTGATCGGCGGACTTGCCCTCATCTAGCCGTCGCCCCATACGTCGCTCAGGGGATGGTTTTTCGGGGTCGAAGAGTCGTTCGAAGCCGGCTTGCTGGCGGTTCGCGTCGGTTCGGATTCGATCCGGGAGGAGGGAGAGCCAGCGCCCGCACTCGCCTCGAACGGCGGCAGCTTCGGTGTGTGCAGCCGATCGACCTGCGCCTCGAACCACAGCGGCATATCCCCCCGAGTGCGCTCGAACAGGTCGAGCAGGCTCGAATCCGCGAGATACGTCGCGCCGTAATCATCGGGCGAGCGAACCACGCGCCCGCAGGCCTGGATCACGGTCCGAAGGGCGGCGCGGTGATACCACGACCACTGACCCTGCTCCAAGCGGTGGGCGACCCGCGAGTCGCGCGTGTTCAGATAGGGGGCCTTGCAGATCACCTGCCAGCGCGCCAGTTCGCCCGAGAGGTCGAGCGCTTCCTCCATTTTAACTGATAGAAATACGTCAGCCCCGTCGCTTTCCTTCCAGCCCTCCAAAACGGCGTTCCGGTCCTCCCGGTCGTGTGTGCGGATCCGAGAGCCGACGCCGAAATCGGAAAGGAGGGAGGCGAGGCGCTCCTGAATTGCATAGGAGTGAGCGTGAACGATCCCTTTTTCGTCGCTGTGTTTCGCCATGATCCGGACGAGGACGCGCGCGATCTTCGGGAGCGTCTCCTCGCGGTGGTCGTAGGTCATCTTCCCCCGTGTCACGTCGTAGAGAGGCCGGTTCTCGACGGGAAAGGTGTGGCCGACGTCGACCAGCGCGACACGGTCGGGATCGAGACCGACGCCGCGACAGAACGCCTCCTTGTTCAAAATCGTCGCAGAGAGGAGGGCAAACCGGTTCGCCCGCTTCCAAACCGTGTGCGAGAGGTAGCGCTCGGGGTTCATCGGCTTGATCGAGAGCGAGCGGTCCTCGCTCTGGTCGATCGCCCACGTCGTCGGGCTTTCCGGATCGCGGACGTCCTTGACGAACCAGTCGAGTTCGGAGGTGAGCTCCTGGAGGCGGTCGCGTTCGGCGGCTTCCTCGGGGGTGAGCTCCTCGCGTGCGAGCAGGTCGTCCTTCCTGCGGGCGCAGGTTTGAGAGAGCGACTCGGCGTAGCGAGCGGCGCGGTCGAGCGACGCTATCTCCGGCACGTCGAGATCGTCCCACATCGGCACGGTTCTCGGGTTCAGGTCGATCGTCGCGTACATCTCGGCCCACTCGGCTAATCCATGAGCTTCGTCGATCACGCAGACGTCGCGCGTCCTGAAGACCTCCGAGCCGGCGGTCTGCATGAAATAGGCGAGCGTCATCGCGGCGATGGCTCGATTGGAGGCGATCGCGCGATCCGAGAAGTACGGACAGCGGTGTTTGACCGAACAGTCGTAGCCGCGTTCTCGCACGCAGGGCGCGCGATTTACTTTCGTATTTTCCTCGGTCGGGAGGATACAGGTGTAGTTTCCCTTCCCGCGGATGACCTGGAGGTCAGAAAGGAGCGCGTTTTCGGCTACGTCATCGAGTTGGGAGACCTGCGGCGTGGTGTAGTACGCGCCGGTGGCCTGCTTGGGTTCGGCTTCCTCGGCCGTTCTTGCGGCCCCGCAGATCGCGCGCGCGAGCAGCGACTTGCCGCTGCCGGTCGGCGCGCGCACGAGCACCACGTCGTTGCCGGCCTCGAACGCGGCGCGGATATCTCGCAAGGCCTCGCGCTGGTTGCCCCGATAGGAGGGCGCGGGGAACTCGCGCTCGATGCGGGCGGGCTGCACTACATGAATGGGCGCGTGCGAGGGACCTAAACCCGACGATCGAGATTACGCCCCGATCCCGAGAACCGTCACCGTAACGAGGGTGATCGCACTGAGAATGACCAGCGTCACGCCGCTGATGAAGATCCACGCGACCGCCGCGCTCGCGAGGTTTTCGAGCGACCAGCGCGGCCCACTGTCGTACTCCGGGTCGAAGATCGGTTCGCCGTCGTCAATTGCCATACACGTATAAATATAATATATAATATATTTCTTGTGGCCATATGGATCACTCGGTATCGCGTCCCTCATCGAGTGCCGTAACGTCCTCGGCGCTCGGGTAGTCCGGCAAGCGCTCGATACAGGCATAACAGAGGAAATGCTCGGAACCGTCCTCGAATTCGAGGGTCATTCCGCCGGTCGGCTCCTGGGAGAACGACCACATGTCCGCGACGCCGCCCGCGATATGGACATCGTTCCCACAGCCGTCGCACTGTTCGGTAGCCATGGGGGAACGAACGGTGCGAGCAGTATATACTATCGGTCATATCCGCTAGACAGCAGAAAAACATAACTGGATGACAGTTGAGCGTACGAGAGTGATGGGCAGAAACCAAGACGGCTGTCTGGTCTGTACGATCGTCAAAGGGGCGGTCGTCGGAATCGTGCTCGCGCTTCTCGTGAGGCGGCTCACAAGTCGGAGCCACGAGGACGAGCGACTCGACGAACTCGAAGCGGAGATCCGTGAACTATCGCCGAGGGCACAGCGTCGGCTGGTCGAGCGAGTCAGTGAGGGGGTGGAAGCCGACGAGACCGACGCGGACGAGGTCATCAAGCCAGCGCCGCTCCCGAAGCCGTTCCCAAAACTCCCGCCGGTGGTCAGGAAACAGCTCGGCTGTGCGATCAGGTGTCGCAGCCGGTGTAAATCGAACTGGAACTGCTGGTTCGATTGCTGGCGTCGCTGTATGTCGTCGGGAACCGGCGTGCGGGGCTGATCTATTTCCGCGTTCGTTCTCGAAGCCAATCGCAGTATCGTCTAAGTGATAAATAATTCGTCCAGTTCTGCGCCTTATACAGTTCATATCACATCATCAGT
>JADFQH010000090.1:0-7898 GCA_022561895.1 Methanobacteriota archaeon
TCTCGGCAATGACCCTCTCGGAGGAGGCAACCGAACGCCTCGCGGATATCGTTTCGCTCCAACCGACGAAAAACGGCGAGCTACAGGATAAGTGGGAAATGGAAAGCGGTAGCGAGGTCCACCAGTATCTCGAAAACGAACTCTCGGAGTACTACTATCGCGACGAGAACAGCCTGATTCGGGCGACCCCCGACGCCGCCGATCTCGTGGATGTCGATCCCGCGATCGAGGGAAGCGAGGAGGGAACGATCATCCGCGTTCCCGAACTCCAAGGGCAGGTCTTCGAGATCCTCGCCGGTCCCGACGAGCGATCCCAGAGCGTGGTTTCGGTGTTGCAGGACCTGCGCGCGGAGTTCGGGATCGACCCCGAGGTCGGCGATGTGCGCTCGGCGCTCCAGAGCCTGAAACGAAAGGGGATCGTCGAGGTCGAGTACCGAACCGTGCCCACCTTTCGGAAGGCCGCCCCGCGCGACGATCTCACCGTCGAGACCCTCTCGGAGTAGTTTCCATAGCCCGCGAACGCACGCGTTTTCGCCGCCGTTCGAGCAGATTTCTGATCCCCTTACCGGGTCCGCCCTCGATGGGCCAGCCCTTCGTTCGCCACGCGGGCGGCTCCGGGGCGAACTCTGGACACGAACCCGAGCACTCGGCGGCGGTCTGCTCGCGGCATTTCGCCCCACAGTAAGGAACGAGCGCACCGGAATCGATCCGCCCCTCGAAATACCGACAGTCCGGACGCATGGTGTCGATGTACGATCGCCAACCCCGCTCGTAGGCTCGTTCGGCGAGCGCGAGTCGCGTGTCCGCTTTCCCCTCGGGCGAGACGTACTCGAAGCGGGCGGCCGAGCGATCGTACTCGCTCTTTAAGGGGCGTTCCGTGATCCGTGTGCCCGGCTCGTCGGCCGCGAGCCTGCGGGGATGCCAGCGGATGGTTGCCCCGTTATCGGGGTCGAACACGAGAATGCCGACTTCTACCGGGAGGTCTTCCAAGAGCGCGGGTTCGACGCGCTGGTCCGTGGCTTGGGTGGCGACCCAGACCTCGTCGGCGAGCCCGAATGCCACGTCGCGCTCTAACTGATCGGCGAGCGCGCGGGTGGCGCTTGCGTCGAGATCGGGCTTGTTCTCGATGGCGATAGTCCGTGTAAGCCAGTCTGGATACTCGAACCGGCGACGTATCTCGATTTTATTATTACGCTTTCTGGTGTCGAGGATTCCCCGATTACCCGCCTCGTGGATCGTCTCTCGGACGTAGCGCCACGGATAGCCCGGATCGGGCAGCGCCTCGCGGTAGTAGGCCCACTCCTCGGGGGCGTTCCGAACGACGTGCAGTAGATCCGAGTCCAGTCGCTTGCGGCCGAAGCGCTGGCGCTGGGAGAGCGCGTCGGGATCGACTTCGAGGACGATCGTATCCCAGCGCCGGCTCCGGGTGCCCAGTTGGCGCGAGACGATCACCGATCCATCGCTCTCGGGGGACCACTCGCGCTCGGCCCATCGACAGACCCGGAGTTCGAAGCCGAACTCGTACACTAGTACCCGTTCTCATCGAGGAAGCGATGGGCGTCCTCGAAGATGTCTCGCGGGCCGTCCTGCGTGATGGTGTTTACCGCCTGTTCGTAGTCGCGCCACTGGAGGTCGCGGTGTTCGGTCGAGAGTTCGGCCGAGGCCTCGAACGACTCGGCGATGAACAGGTGGACCGTCTTGTGGATCGTCTGGCCGTTGGCCTGAAAGACGTAGTCGTATTCGTCACGAAAGCCATCAATGAGGCGGAACTCCTTGATTCCGGCTTCCTCTTTCACTTCGCGTATCGCGGTCTGTTGGAGCTCCTCCCTGCCCTCAACGCCGCCTTTGGGGAATTCCCAGTCCCCCGGGCGGCTCTTGAGGAGGAGGTACTCGCGCCGTCCACGCGTATCCCGAAAGAGGATCGCGCCGGCGCTCGTCGCATCTACCGTCATTGCGTTTTATAGCCGGTCGGTAGTTAAGAGAATATCGGAGTGTGGACATGCCCGGAGCGAGCGGAGAAACGAAGAACTAACACCCGCGGATTCGACGCTCGCGCATGGTTGTCTCCCCCAAGACCGTTTATCACACGGTTCGCCAGCTCCAGTCGCTCGCAGAGGTCGAGCGAGAGAGCCTCGAACTCACGTCGTTGTCCCCCGCTGAACGCGCGTGGTACTGGCGACGCGGCTTTCTCAGCCGCTCGGCCGTCCTCTATGATTTCGATTCGCATGGACATGAGCAGTATCTCACCGACTACCAACGCTACGTCAAAACACGGGGGATCAACGGTCGTTTCGGCTACGCGCTCGATAACAAACTCCTTACCTACGGCGTGCTGAGCGGGTTTTCCGACTCGCTTCCCGAACTTCACGGGATCGTCGACGGCGGCACGTTTCGCCCGGTTTCGATGGTTGGAAACCGTGGCCCGGCCCGTCCGGCGATCGAGTGGCTGGCCGATCTCGACACGGATGAGACTGTAGTGCTAAAGTGGGTTCTTGGGGGCGGCGGTCACAACGTCCTAGTGCTCACCCGAACCGATGAGAGCTATCGGATGAACGGTGAGGATGTTTCGCGGGCCGATCTTCGCGCGCGGTTTTCGGACCTCGAAGATTACATCGTCACCGGCTTTTCAGCGCAAACCAGCTACGCCGAAGAGATCTACCCCGAGGCGACGAACACCGTCCGGGTGGTGACGATGTGGGACTCAAAACGGGATGAACCCTTTATTGCGCGGGCCGTCCACCGGATCGGAACGAGCAAGACGAAGCCGATGGACAACTGGTCACAGGGCGGACTTGGAGCGCTGATCGACGATGAGACGGGCGAACTCGGCGAGGCCGTAACCTATCCCAAAGACGGACGACTCGAATGGACGGACACACATCCTAATACCGGAGTGCGGATCGAGGGGACCGAAATTCCGGGCTGGAAGGGGATTCGAAAAAAGCTGCTCGAAATCGCGGGTTCGGTCCCGTATCTTCCTTACGTCGGCTGGGATCTGGTGATCACGGGGAAGGACGAGTTCGAGATCATCGAGGCGAACAACTATCCGGGGATGAAATCCATCCAGGTCCATGGCCCGCTCTGTACCGACGAGCGGGTCGAGCGCTTCTATCGGGAGCACGGCGTGCGTTGAGAGAGAAGCACCGTTATCCGCCGAACTCCTCGCGCGGGTCGTACAGATCCAGACCCGAAACGCGCTCGAAATGATCCTCGGTCGCGACCAGCGTAACCCCAGCGGCGCGTGCCGTGCCAGCGATGAGAATGTCGGGAGCGGGAATCCGTTCACCCCGGTCTAAGAGGGTAGCCCTGATCTCGGCGGCCTCCGTTGCAGCACGCTCGTCGAAGCCGAGAACATCGACATCCAACAGTTCCCTCCGAGTGGCTGCGACCGTCTCGTTCGACGAGCGGATCGCACCGGCGAACAGTTCATAGAGCGTCACGGTCGAAACCGCCACTGCCGTGTCCGGTGCTTGGGAGACAAGGAACTGCTGGGTGAACTCCTTGCCGCGGAACCGATCGACTAGAAAGCTAGTTTCCAAACAGATCACGCTGGCGCTCCTCGAACCCTTCATCGAGTTCTTCCCCAACTCGTTCGACTTCCTCTACAAACGCGTCGTCATCGGCAAACATTCCGAAGCCGCCGATCCGATCCGCGAGTGATTCGGGTTTCTCGTCGGCGTCACCGGTCGATTCCGTGCGCCAGTAGACGATCGTTCTACCGGTTTTTCGTCGGCCGAGAAGCCCTCGATCGACGAGTTCACTCAGTCGCTGCCGAGCCGCTTCTTGGGTGCAGTCGAGCCGATCCGCAACGTCTCGGGTCGTGATCACCGGCCCCTCGACGGCGTCGAACGCCTCGAAGACGCGCTCGTCGGTGAGGGTCCGAACGTAGCGCCCCTGTTCGTTACGGTTCTGGCTCACAGCAGTGGGTACGCTCCACATTGTGATGAACCTATTGGCTATTCGAAGGTCGAAAACCAGCACGAGGAGCGACCGTCTCAAGATTCTCGCACCCCCGGTACAGCAAGCATCTCGAACGACGTACAGCCGACAGTATAATTCGGACGACTTTTGGCGTCGGCTCGCCACAGTACGCACAGTTATGACCTTTGTCACGAAACTCACGCTCCAGAGCGGGGATCGGGCGGTGCTCGACCGCGTCGTTAGAGAGATCGCCTCGGTCATCGAACGAAAGGGCGCGGAGATGAAAGGCCCGCATCCAAGCCCCCCGGAGACGCTTCGCGTGCCACAGCACAAACGAACCACAGGCGGCGAGACCTTCGGTTCGTGGTCGTACACCGTCTATACCCGAACGATCGAAATCCACGGTCACGACGCGGCCGCGCGACTGGTGATGGATCGGGAGTTTCCCGAGGGCATCCACCTCGGCGTCGAGGTCGAGCAGGTCCGCCCGATGGGATCGAGTTAGATTAAGTAGCCCCCATTCGTCCAAACGAGTATGAGCACCGATCACCTGATCGAGATCCGACGCGACCTGCATCGCCATCCCGAACCCGCGTGGCGCGAGTTCTACACCACCTGCCGGATCGTCGAGGAGATAGAACGCATCGGCGTTACCGACCTCTACGTCGGGCGCGAGGCGATCGACACCGACGAGCGCCTCGCCGTTCCCGACTCCTCGGAACTCGTGAGCTGGTTCGCACAGGCGCGCGAGGCGGGCGCGAAAGAGGACATCCTCGATCGCCTCGACGGTGGCTACACGGGCTGTGTGGCCGTCCTCGAAGGGGGCGACGGACCCGTAATCGGGCTTCGGGTCGACATCGATGGCCTGCTTCGCGGCGAATCGGAAGACGAGGATCACGTCCCTGCACGCGAAGGGTTTCGCTCCGAACACGAGGGTGCGATGCACGCCTGCGGGCACGACGCCCACGCGACCATCGGTCTTGGAATCCTTGAAGCGATCAAGGAAAGCGATTTTGGAGGAACTCTCAAAGTGTTCTTCCAGCCCGGCGAGGAGATGATCGCCGGGGGCAAGGCAATGGCGCGCTCGGGCCATCTCGACGACGTTGAGTATCTGCTCGCCTTGCATGTCGGTCTCGATCACCCAACTGGTGAAGTCGTCGCGGGGATCGACGACTTTCTGGCGGTCTCGCACATCCACGCGGAGTTCTCGGGCCAGCCCGCCCACGCCGGGGCGCAGCCCGACGCGGGCGAGAACGCGGTGCAGGCGATGGCCGCCGCGATCCAGAACCTCTATGCGATCCCCCGGCACTCGGATGGTGCAACCCGCGTCAATGCCGGACAGGTCGGCGGCGGCACGGCCTCGAACATCATCCCCGAATCGGCCTACATCGAGGGCGAGGTGCGGGGCCAGACCACCGAGCTAATGGAGTACATGCGCAAGCGCGCGGATCGCATTCTCGAAGGAGCTGCACAGATGCACGGCTGTGAGGTCGAGATCGAGACGAAGGGCGAAGCCCCGAGTGCGAGAAGCGATCAGCAGCTCGTAGACGTGGTCGAATCGATTGCGCGGACGACGCCCGGCGTCGAGAGCGTTCTTGAGCGCGACTCGTTGGGTGGCAGCGAAGACGCGACCTACCTGATGCAGGAGGTCCAGAAGAATGGAGGGTATGCGAGCTACGTGGGAATCGGCACGGATCATCCCGGTGGACATCACACCGCGACCTTTGACGTGGACGAGGAGAGTATCGGGATCGGAATCGAGGTGGTGAGTCGAGCCATCGAGGAGATCGCGGCGACGCGACCGGAGTAGCCCGAGCGACTCACATAACGCTAAATGTTGATATTCTCTACGCCTAGTCGACGCTCGATACGAGTTTTCTTTTTGTCTATGAGAACACGGACATACTCCTCGTAGTCTTCCTCTGGATAGCGTGGGTTTCTTTTGCTTTCAAACGGAAGAGAGCTGAGAATTTCTCCTGAAAATAGATTCGGCATGGTCGTGATAGTTTTGTCAATCTCGTCATATAATGTTTTTAACTCACGAAGCTCCTCATGTAGTTCGGCTGTTGATTTCTCTAAACCAGATTCTAGCCTTCGACTGAGTAGCTCTTGCACTTCATCATAGTTTGCTGTAAGACTCTTTGTATTGCGTCTGATATATATTCCACCTTCTTCGATACTTGACCCGTTGGCAGCCGAGACAAGGGGAGATCTTTCTGCAGCGTCGTCAATAAATAATACTTGAAACGTCTTGTCAGATATCGTTTCATCATGAACTTCATCTGAGTACGAGAACGTCTCTAAGACGTACAAATCTTGTGCACTATTCGGAATGTATTTTTCAATTTTGTTGCCAAAATTGGCTTCGTCCCAAATGTCCTTCATTCCCCACGTTTCTAACGTTCCGTCGTCAAGTTGGTCAACACCAATAATTATTGCACCACCACCGGAATTTGCAAATGCCAAGATATGGCGTGCTATCTTCGATTTTTCGTGCCACTCTTTCTTAAAATCCAAATAATCATATTCTTTCTCTGCCCTCAGTATACTTGGCAGATTATCCTTGGAAGGTTCTACAAAGAAGCTCTCCAGATCGTCTTTCAGACTACTTTCATATCCGAATCCACGATCAGGCATATTCACGATTTATTCTTCGAATTCATAAATCTACACTAATAGCTATTCCTTGACTACCACTCACTCGTCACCGGATTTTCCGGCTCCTTGCCCGTAAGCGTACACGAGATCGTCAATGGTGCGAAGTGGCGAATATGGTCAGTCCAAACGAGCGAGGTCGCCACGGCGTTCACGTTGCATGATCCCGCCCGCAAAGCGCCGGAGTTTGGCGACGAGTTCCGCCTCGGTTTCGTACGTCTCGACCCGCAAGTCCCACCGAACCCTTGCCGACCGGATCATCGCACTCGTTACGTCGTCCTCGTGAACGAAAACCAACCTGTCGCCGTGTGTTTCAGCGAGTGTTTCGAGAACGCTTCCGGCCTCTTCGCCGACACCGAAGTCGTGCCCGAGAAACGGAACCACGAACGCGGTCGCGTTACTGTAACGCGTATACTCGATACTCTGGGTCACGGCGTCCACAGCATCGGTATCCACACCGACATCGAGCGCTAAAAATGCATTCACTCCGGGTTCAGTCCGAAGCTTGCCCTGTATGCGGCGCAAAAGTGCTTGGGCTGCGTTGATATCATCCTTGTTTCGAAACAGTCGGCGCAACGGTCCGGGGAGATCTTCGATATCGATCTCGCGGCGCTCCTCTTCGCTGAGAACGTAGTTGAGGTTGAACGACTTGTACGGTCCCATCAGATAGAACAGAAACCGGTCGTACTTCACGCTCCCCAGCCGTTCGGCGATCAGATCGCGCGTAATCTGCATGGGTATGAGGGAGTGATCTCGACAGGTACATATAAAAAGCGCTGTTTCCAATATTTCTCGGCTTGACAACGGCTAAGAGTCTGGCGCTCGTTTCCCAAAGCAAGATGGCAACGGATCAGACGCGGTCGGTCAATGAGGAGTGGCCGGACGACCCCGAAAATCTACTCCCGGAGGACAGCGTTCTCAGCCTCGGAGAGTATCTCGCAATGCATGCCGCCGTCGGCCAACGAACCCGATACGAGGTCCTCTACCGGCTCGTCCACGACGGGGAGATGAGTCCGAAAGAACTCGAAGAAGCGATCGATATCGACGACAGCACCCTTCACTACCATCTCAACAAGCTCGTTGATGTGGGTCTCGTTGAGAAGCGAAAGCGCACGGAGCGCGGACAAGATGGGCTGTATACGTACTACCGGGCAACGGTGTTTGGCGAGGTTACGCTTACCGAGGGCGTCGATGAACTGATCCGCGGCGAACACGAGTTCGAAGGGATGTACGACAGTTCGGCCTGATACTGCCGGTCATAGTTACGTAGATCGGCGGTGGCAAAGACGGGCTGGAAACCCGCTATTGCCAGTCGAATCGAT
>JADFQH010000090.1:7908-9956 GCA_022561895.1 Methanobacteriota archaeon
GCCTGAGAACCGATTTACAAGAGTCGCTTTCGAACTTGCCGTCATTGGAGGGGATTTTATAGGAAAATTACCACTCGCCCGTCACCGGATTCTCCGGCTTCTCGCCCGCAAGCACGCGCGCAACATCGCCACCGACTTCCCGGCAGAGATCCTCGCGGGCGGATTCGGAGTACCAGCCCGCGTGTGGACTGAACAGCACGTCCTCGCGGTCGAGCAGCGGCGAGTTCTCGGGCGGCTCCTCGTTTAGGACATCCAACCCCGCCCCGCTGATCTCACCTGAATCAAGGGCCTCTGCCAGCGCCGTTTCGTCAACTACCCCGCCGCGGGCGGTGTTGGCGATCACGGCGTGATCCGGCATTTTCTCGAAGGCCTCGCGGTCAAACGTTCCCTCGGTCTCATCAGTCAGCGGAAGGTGAATCGAAAGGAGATCCGATCGTTCGAGCAGCCCCTCGAACTCCACTGATTCCGTGTTGTAGGACTCGATCTCGCCGTTCGGAAGATAGGGGTCATGAACAACGAGATCGCAACCGAACCTTTGTACCATCACCGCGAGTCGGCGGGGAATCCGGCCGAACCCGGCGAGTCCCAACGTGGATTCTCGAAGCCGAACCGTCGGCTCGCCGACGTGCCAGTCCCAGCCGCCCTCGCGGACCTCCCGATCGTACTCCCGAAGACGCCGCGAGCAGGCAAGGAGCAGGGACAGAGCGTGGGTCGCGACCTCATCGAGGGAGTAGGTGGGTGCGTTTACAACGACGATGCCCGCCTCTTCGGCCGCGTCGAGTGCGATGTTATCGACGCCGATCCCCGCACGACCGATCACCTGTAGCTCTTCGCTCTCCTCGAAGACATCAGCCGAGATGGAGGTCCCCGTATCGACGATCAAGGCGTCGGCCTCGTTTGCGGCCTCACGGATCTCGTCGTCGGAGCGAAGCTCTCGGGACACGACCTCGGCGTCGACTTCTGCGAGGATTTCGCGGTAGCGTTCGAGATCCGGCTCGTCGGCTTTTGCGTCGCTGACGATCACTCGATGTGACATATGTGATGGTCGCGCGGGCAGACAGTTAGCGCTTCGCCATGACCGCCCCTTCACCGGATTCCGACAGCAGGCTCCTTGCTCCGTGAATCGCTGGCTACCAACCCCCATGCGACTAAGTCCCCCGTTCACACGATACAATATCACTGTTGTTTATTCTAAAATGTGCTTTTATGTCCAGAGAGCATAGAAGTGACGATGGCAGGGATGGGTTTCGAGCCGCGCTCGTACATGGACATTCCCGAGGAGCGCCGCCCGTCGCTCGGGCAGGCGTTGGTTCCGGTGATTGGGATGATCGTTTTTCTGACTGTGGGTGCGATCGGCTTCGGGCTCGACCCGCATATGCCGCTTCTGTGGGGCTGTGTTCTGACCGGCATTGTCGGGCGCTACTGGCTCAATTACACGTGGGACGACCTGTTTTCGGGGATCTCGAACGGGATCTCGATGGGAATTCAAGCCTTACTGATCCTCTTCATCATCTACATGCTGATCCCCGTCTGGATCGGCTCGGGGACCATTCCGGGGCTCATCTATTATGGGTTAGCGCTGCTCACCCCCGAGATCTTCCTTCCGGCTGCCGCGCTGATCGCCACCGCCTCGGCCTTTTCGATCGGATCGTCGTGGACTACGGCCGCGACGCTTGGCGTCGCGCTCATGGGAATCGGGCAGGGTCTTGGAGTTCCTGCGCAGATGACCGCTGGAGCGGTACTGACAGGCGCGTACACCGGCGATAAGATCACGCCGCTTTCCGACACCACGAATCTGGCCGCGGCGGTCACGAACACCGATCTGATGGAGCACGTAAACACCATGCGGGTGGGCACCGGGCTCGCGCTCGCGATCGCGCTGGTCATCTACGCCGGCCTTGGACTGCGGATCTCGGGGGACATCCCCGCGGGACAGGTCGAAACCATTCAAACTGGTATCCTCGCGGGTTACGAGATCACCCCCCTCGTTTTCGTTCCGATGATCGCGACGTTCGGGCTCGCACTCATCGGGTATCCCGCGCTGCCGA
>JADFQH010000002.1 GCA_022561895.1 Methanobacteriota archaeon
GAGTCCGCTGCGCTCAGCCCACAGATTGCCTACCTCATGACGAGCCTGCTCAAGGGGGTCGTGCAGAGCGGTACCGGGTGGCGTGCCCGTAGGCTGGCCCGTCCGCTGGCGGGCAAAACCGGAACGACGCAAAGCAGCCGGGATCTCTGGTTCGTCGGGTTTACCCCGGACTTGGTGGCCGTGGCGTGGATGGGCTACGATGATTTTGCTTCACCGGGACGGTGGGGGTGGACCGGAGGCGGTGCGGTCGCCCCATGGTGGACGGAGATTATGGAACAGATACTCAAGGAATATCCCAAGAACGATTTTCCCGTCCCCGAGGGGCCATAAAGAAAGAGATTCGGCGGGCGGTTGTCCCCAAGTGCGACCCGGAGCATCTTCGTGACCTCCTGGAGCTGCTCGTCACGGCCGACGATCCGATCCTCGTCGACGACTTCCGTTGGATCGAGCAGCGACCGATCCCGAATCAAGCAGTTCTGATCGTCGAACTCGAGCAGCATATCCTCGATCGATCGACCCTCCTCAGCATCGATCGTCGAGGGCTCGGCGACCGAGCGACGCGACGAACGAGCGCCATCGAACTCGGGGGACGACTCGGCGCGGACGTCGGAGGAGGACGATAGCTCCGATCGAGAGGAGTTCCCCTCGCCATCGGCCGCCGTGTCCGTCGTCCGCGAGTCGTCCGTGGGCATGCTCACCACGAGACACCCGCCGTACTAAAACCTTTGCCAACCGCTATCGAAGTGAGAAGAGTCGATAAAATGGGGAATGAACGGCTCATACGGTGGATGGTTAACAAAATAGGGGAGGAAACTTCGACCTGCAACGGAGTGAAGGGAAACGAAACCGAACTCGATGGTTTTCCAGAAGAAAAAAAGAGAAAGCGAATGGACCGAGACGGTTTACGGTCGGAGGAGACGGAGGAGACGAAAGAGCTGGGAGAAACAGGAGAGATCGAAGAGAGTTGAAGAGATGGGGGAGATGCGGGAGATAGGAGAGATCGAAGAGAGTTGGAGAGAGTTGGGGGAGACGAGAAGATGGGGAGATCGAAAGGAAGTGGATGAGAGCAAGAGATAGAGAGGAGCGAGACAGATATACTAGCGATAATAAGTGTCATGGACACAGACACCCCTCTATCGATGTGTTCGGGGGAACAAGGAGGGGGTGGGGTGAGAGGCGGTCGAGACGGGAGACGAGCGCCGCTAGAGGACGAAAGCGGTCCAGAAGCGGCTGTAGTCCCCCTCAAAGCCACTCTTCGATTCCTTCTCTTTCTTCTTTCTTCTAGTTCTCTAGACTAGATACACACACACACACCACTATCGATGTGTTCGATGTGTTCAGTTATGTTGGGATTGTGAGGTCATATTTCGGGACGTTCCTGACGAGGATCACATTCCTGCTAATCCGTCGAAAAACGTCGTTTCTGACCGTGTGCTCTTCGATTTCTTCGAAAAAGTTAATCAAACTCCTGTACGTGCTCACTCCTCTCCGATCGACACCCCATCAGCTCCATCCCGAACACATCGATAGAGGGGTGTCTGTGTTTCCGACGGCCGATCCACTGATAGGATGAACATAGTATGGGATAAAATACCACCCTATCATCAACTATCTCTGCTGATCACCAGTTACACATACCGGCCGAACGACGGTCGGACATGGAGCGCCACCTGCACGCCGAGGAGTGGGTTGCTGTTGATGACGTGGCGGTTCGCGGTCGTGCGTTCGACGGGGGGTCGTTGGTCGCTGGCGAAGCGCTCGCGACGAGGTTTCACGCGGTGCTGTCTCACTCGTCGCGGGCCGAGATGTCGCCGGCCGAAACATGTCAGCCGTCTCATATCAAGGCATGTCGGTCGAATCCGTCCGAAATTCTCGATGCAGTCTGTGACGTTGCCGCCACGTTGGAGGGTTTTTTCGCGGTGGTTATCGACGCCACAGCCCATGACCAGATCGGGAGAACCTATCTCGTCGCCGACGGCGCGCGTTCAATCCCACTGTACTACGATGACAACGGTTCGATCGTCAGCGACCGCGGTCGCGCTGTCAAACGCGCGGTCGATGGGGATCGCGATCCAATCGCCGAGAGCGAGCTGTTGCTCACTCGGTACGTGACGGGTCCGGAGACCATCTGGTCACGAATCTACAGCACTCAGCCCGGCGAAGTCGTCGCTATCGGAAACGAGGAAATCGTCCGGCGGACCTACCGCGAGCACTGGCCAACAGCCGAGCGGGCACAAGAGCGCTCGACGGCCGAGGCGAAAACGCTTCTCCGGGAGGGTCTCGAAACCGCTCTCGATCGGGTCGAGTGCGTCGCGGGGGATCGCCCGGTCGTCGTCCCCTTATCAGGTGGGTACGACTCCCGGCTGCTTGCGGCCTCGCTGGTCGAGCGCGGTCGGGAGGTGATCGGCTTTACGTTCGGTCGGGTCGGCCACCCCGATGTCGAGATGAGTCGCGCGGTCGCCGCCGCGCTCGGAATCGAGTGGCACCACGTTTCTTACAGTGAATCGGAATGGCGACGGTGGTATCACGGCGATGACTGTCGAGCGTATCGAAACAACGCCTTCGGCGGCGACTCGCTTCCGTTTCTCGCCGAATGGCCCGCGCTCCGCACGCTCGTCGACGAGCATCGAATTCCCAAAGATGCCCTGTTCTGTCCGGGACACTCCGTCACAACGCCGAGCGAGCGCCTTCCCGAATTCACCGGCGACTCTACTAACAACTTTACTGACGATCTCGCTACCAACACTGCTTGCGACTCTACTAACAACGTTACCGGCGACTCCGCCAACGATCGTACCGGCGACTCCACCGGCACTCCAACAATCGAGCCGTCGGTCGAGGGTCTCATCGAGCACGTACTGGACACCCACTACACCCTGTGGGACTGGGACGATCTCCCGTTTCGAAACGCCGCAAGCGAGCGAATTCGTCGCGGGCTTCTCGGCCGGCGCAGTCAGAGCGAAATCACCGATCCCGAAAGCGCCGCGGCGGCCTACGAGCGCTGGGAGTGGCGCGGGCGGATGGCGACGTTTACGAACGGCGACCTCCGGGCCTACGAGAATCATGGACTCGACTGGTGGCTCCCGCTGTGGGACCCGGCGTACGTCCGGGCGTGGGAACGACTTTCATCCAACTATCGCCGGAACAGACGACTTCACAAGACGCTCGCCGTCGAACGATATCGGACCGCAACCGACAAACAGCACCGAACCCCTACCGACCAACAGCACCGAACCCCCACCGACCAACAGCACCGAACCCCCACCGACCAACAGCACCGAACCACCAACGAACAGCATCAGGCCACTGACGAACAGCATCAGGCCACTGACGAACAGCACCGGACCGCAACCGCACACCCCATCTCCCGATCGGCGGCCGCTCGCACCGACAGAACGCTTTCGGCGTTCGATCGGTCGCTTTCGCTCCTCCGTCACACTCCTGTGCGACAGTTCACTCACCACGACGGCGAGTGGCTCCCGCCGTTTCTCGTTTCACCCTCTCGGTTCGGCGACCCCGGAACCCATCCGCTCGCGTGGTACGGTGCAGTCGATTCCAACCTGGTAGAACGGTTCTGCGAACCGCCTGATTTCTACGCGCTCCGCGTGCTTGCAGAAACCGGTCGACTCGATTTCGCCGACCCGTCGAGTCCGATTCCCGATGGGACGACGATCACGCTTCCGATGGCCGAGAGGACGGGAGAGTGATAGGGATTGCCGTCGAGATTCATGGATTTCGCGCTCGCTGCATGGCCCTCGTGGTCTCCGTCGTCTGTACGGACGGTTGTAACGATGTACCGGCGATCGCTGATCCGCACAGGCGATCGCCGGTACGGGACGACAACCGTCCTTATGAAGAAACAACCCGGTTGGCGACGATAATCCCTATGAGTCGCCGCCCATCAGTTAAACCGATTCGAAAGCGAGGGGGTTATACATCACTGAGTACGACCACTTGGTAATGAGACGACGAGCGTTTTTGGGATCGAGCGCGGCGATTGCGACCGGTTTGGCGGGCTGTTCTGCAAACCCGGTCGACGATGACGACGCGGATGACGATACGCTCTCCGTTGCAACGTACGGCTCGTTCGTCGATGCGCCGAGCGACAGCCCCGGCGAGTGGATCAAAGACGAGTTCGAGGAGCGGTATGGTACCGAACTCGAGTGGCACACCCCTGATCAGGAGATCAACTACTACGTCGAGCGCCACAACGAGGAGGTCGGGATCGAACCCGAACTCTACCTCGGACTCAGCCCCCACGATCTCGTGCGCGCCGATCAGAACACGGAGGGTGAGCTGTTCGCCGAACTCGACGAAAACGAACTCGAACACATCGACGACATCGACGAGCAGTACTACTTCGATCCCCAGGACCGGGCGATCCCGACCTACAGCAGCTACTGTGCGATCGTCTACGACGGGCGAACCGTCGACACTCCCGAGACGTTCGAGGACCTCCTTTCTTCGGAGTACGAGGGTCAGATCGCGCTTTCGAACCCACAGGAAGGGACGACCGGACTCCTCTTTTTACTCTGGACGATCGATCAGTTCGGCGAGGAGGGCTATCTCGACTACTGGGAGGCGCTCGCGGAAAACGACATCCGCATCCTCGATTCGTGGGGTGACGTCTATACGCAGTTCGAAGAGGAGGAGATTCCCGTTATCGTATCGTACTCCAACGACCGGGTGTATGCCGAGCGATTCGGCAACGATCTCGAAAAACACCAGGTTTCGCTACTGAACGACGAGGCGTACGCGAACGTATCGGGCATCCTTCGGTTTGCGGACGGCACGAACGACGAGTTGGCCCACGAGTTCGTCGATTTCGTCCTCTCGCCCGAGGTCCAAGCGGTGATCGCAGAACGCAACGTTACGGGCCCAGTCAACATCGAGACGGATCTACCGGAGGTGTATCAGGAGTTCGCGGAGGACCCCGACGAGCCGGTGTTCTTCGACTACGACGCGCTCGACGAGAACCTGACGACGTGGGTCGACGACTGGAGCGACGTGATCGCCGGTGGCCGGTAAGGAGCCGGCTGACACGGAACACGTAGCCCAGACGGACGGCGAGGCAGACGCGATCCGTATGAACGGCGAACGAAACGCCGCGTCGCTCCGTACGGACGGTGAACGAAACGCCACGTCGCTCCGTATGAACGGCGAACGAAACGCCGGGCCGATCCGTACGGACGGTGGGCCGGTTCCACTCACCGAAACCGAGGAGAACGACAGCTCTCGGAGTCGATCCGAGGACGAACAGCGCCACCACATTCGCGACGCGGTCGAACGACGCGCGGTCGTCCTGTTCGCGATCGGGACGACGATCCTCCTCTCGCTTCTCTTCTATTACCCGGTAGCGACGGTCCTCGTCGAGTCGCTCGTCGTCGAGGGACGACTCACCCTCGCTGCCTTCGCCGACCTGCTCAGAAACCCGTTTTACTTCGGCGATCTCGCCCGCCTGTTCGCCGGCGAGTCTCCCCTCTCTGTCGGTCGCGATCTGCTATCGAGCGAGCGCCGGATCGGGATCGTCGGCTTCACTGCCTATCAGGCGATCCTCTCGACGCTGCTGAGTCTCGCACTGGGACTTCCCGCGGCGTATCTCCTCGCGCGCTACGAGTTCCGGGGGCGGAGAACTCTCCGCTCGCTGACGATCCTGCCGTTCGTTCTCCCGTCGATCATGGTCGCGATCGGCTTCGTCGCCACCTTCGGGCAGAACGGAACTCTCAATGGAATACTTTCCATGGTCGGCCTCGGACCCGTCGAACTCCTCTTTACCCTCGAAGCGATCCTGATCGCGCATGCCTTCTACAACGCCCCGCTGATCGCCCGCGTGACGACGGCCGCGTGGGAGTCGGTCGATGCGAGTGCGGTCGAGACCGCACGAAGCCTCGGGGCGAGCCCGGTTCGCGCGTTCCGCGACGTGATCGCGCCGCAGCTCTATCCGGCGGTGCTGATGGGCGCTGCCCTCACCTTCGTCTTCACCTTCGGAACGTTTCCGATCGTCCTTGCCCTCGGCGGGTTCGAACTCGCGACCGTCGAGGTGTTCGTCTACCAGCTCGTCCGCGAACTGAACTACACCGAGGCCGCGGCGCTCGCGATCGTCGAACTCGCCATCTCGCTCGGCGTTCTCTACGCCTATCTTCGCTACGAGGCGAAACACGCCGTCCGCTCGCAGGGGATTCGACCGCTCCCCCGAAAATCCCTGTTCCCCTCCCAACCCTCGCTTCGAGAACTCCTCCCGAGGATCGCCATCGGTATCTACGCGGTCGTTGCGCTGGTCGTGTTCATCGCGCCGATCGCGAGCATGATCTATACGAGCGTTGCCGGTCCGAACGGGCTGACCCTCGATCACTACCGGTTTCTCGTGGACCGGCAGGCGACGGGGGCGGCCTATCAGGTCCGGCCGTGGTCCGCGGTCCGCAACTCGCTTCTGTTTGCCGTCGGCGCGCTGGCGCTCTCGCTGCCGATGGGCGTCGTCGTCTCGGTGCTGACGACGCGGCGGTATCGTGGGCGAAAGCTCGTCGACGTGATCTCGATGGCCCCGCTTGCGGTCTCGGGGATCATCGTCGGGATCGGCCTGCTCAGGGGCCCAGTTTTCGGCGTCGAGATCGCGGGCTGGCGACTTGCCGTCGGCGGAGCCGTTGCGATCATCGCGGCTCACGCCGTCTCGTGTTACCCCTTCGTCGTCCGGACGGTTGCACCGGGTCTCGAATCGCTCGACCCTCGCCTCGTCGAGTCCGCACGCGCACTCGGTGCATCGCGGACCCGAACGCTCGTCGATATCGAGCTTCCGCTCGTCTGGCCGGGGGTGGTCGCGGGCGCGGCGTTCGCGTTTGCCATCTCGATCGGCGAGTTCTCCTCGACGGTCGTGCTCGCGACGGGGACGGATCAGTACACGATGCCGGTCGCGATCGAGCGATTTATCGGCCGTCGCCTCGGTCCGGCAACCGCAATGGGCGTTGTGCTCCTCGTCGTTACGAGCATTAGTTTCGTCATTATCGACCGGCTCGGAGGTGAGAGCTTTGGACTCTAACCAGCGTTCCGATTCGCCGGTCGCACTCACACTCGACAACGTGACGATGCGCTACGGCGAGACGACCGCCATCGACGAGCTCTCGCTCTCCGTGCGCGAGGGTGAGTTTTTCACCCTCGTCGGTCCCTCGGGCTGTGGGAAGACAACGCTGCTTCGGGCGATCGCTGGCTTCGAAACGCCGACTGAGGGATCGATCGAAGTTCGTGGCGAGAGTATGGAAGCGGTTCCGCCCGAGGATCGGGGTCTCGGGATCGTGTTTCAGAACTACGCGCTGTTTCCGCATATGAGCGTCGCCGAGAACGTCGGCTACGGACTCAATTTCGCGGAGCCGCCCGACGGAAGCTCGAAAGAACAGCGGATCGCGGATCTCTTGGCGCTGGTCGATCTCTCGGGAATGAGTACGAGAACACCCGAGCAGCTTTCGGGCGGGCAACAACAGCGCGTCGCGATTGCCCGCGCGCTTGCAGCCGGTCCCGACGTGCTCCTCCTCGATGAGCCGATGAGCGCGCTCGACGCACAGCTTCGCGAGCGCCTCCGATTGCAGGTAAAATCAATCCAAAAAGAACTCGAGATCACGACCGTCTACGTCACGCACGATCAGGAGGAGGCGCTCGCGATCTCGGATCGGGTCGCCGTGATGAGCGAGGGGACCGTCGAGCAGATCGGCTCACCGCGAGCGATCTACGATCGCCCCCAATCTTCCTTCGTCGCGGAGTTCATCGGCGACAACAACGTCTTCAGCGGGGAGGTCATCGAAGCTCCCCCTTCCTTGGAACACATTAGGGTTCGGATCGGAACGGAGACGATCTCGATCGCCCCCGATACCTCGGATCCCGCCATCGACCGTTCGCCCTCCAATCACTCGCCTTCCAATCACTCGACCGACGATTCCTCGACCAACGATTCCTCGACCAACGATTCCTCGACCAACGATCGCTCGCATACCGATCGCTCGCATACCGATCGCTCGCATACCGATCTCACACCCGGCGATCGGGTAACGTTCTGCGTGCGTCCGGAGAAGCTTTCGATCGACACCGAGCGAAACCGGTTCGAAGCGACGGTCAAAAACAGTGAGTTTCTCGGCGACAGCACGCGAACCACGCTCGAATGGGAGGACCGCGAGCTTCTCATCCAGTCGCCAGCGCATCTCATCGGGCGTATTGCCGTCGGGTTCGATCCGGCGGACGCCCACATCGTTCGACGCGAGCTTCGGTAGCTCGGACCGAACACTGGGACTACGGATCGGTGAGACGGAGGGCTCCTTCTACCTCGTAGAGATAGCCACGATCGAGAAGCAGATCGAGATAGTAGGGGATCTCGTCGGCGGTAAAACCCTCGTTTTCGAGGACGAGGGTCGCGTGATCTCGGGAGAGGCCGCCGTCGACCGTCGTCAACACCGGCCGAAGCGCTTGAAGGATGTCTTTTGCGCCGGGTGGTAACCGCCGACGGTTCATCATGCATAGGTTTTCGGACGAATATCATAAACCCCCTCCTTTTCACCACTCGCTGCCCGCGACCGCCGAATCCTCCTCTCCGGAAATATCACTAAAGGTTATACTGCCGCGAGCCATCGACACCCACCCACTACCGCTGTCGCTGTTGCGATGTTGGTGTAGATACATTGTTCTCGTTGCCCAGCGTATGGTATCATATGACACGGAAAATTCTCGTTCCGGTGGACGACTCGCCTCGCGCACGTGATGCACTGGCGTTCGTACTCTCGGAGAACGTCGACGGGGAGATCGTTCTTCTCCACGTTATCGATCCGCTCGATGCGATCTACGTCACGGAGCCAAGCGTCTGGGACGACCGGATGATCGACCGGCGAACAGAGCGCGCAGAGGCGCTCTGTTCGGAGTTCGAAGCGGAGGCGACCCGCGCCGGTAGTGCTGTGAGAACGGTGATCGAACACGGCGATCCCTCGCGGACGATCGTCTCGTACGCCGAAACGAACGATATCGGCCAAATCGTCCTCGGAAGCCACGGCCGATCGGGCCTCTCGCGCGTTCTGCTCGGCAGCGTCGCGGAAACCGTTGCCCGCCGCTCGCCCGTCCCCGTGACGATCGTTCGGTAGTAATGTCAGTCCGCGTTCGTGGCGAACGGTCGCGTTTGAGATCCTCCCGCCCCTGAAGGGGCGAGATTCCTTCGTCGGGGTCTCGGCTCATGTCGATCCTCCACGAAGGCAACTTACGGGTCTGTGCGCAGTTCTTTGGGACTGTCGTGAGGGTATGGTGTCCCCGACCAGTCGTGGTCGTCCCACTCGAATCGCACGGGCCGTACCATCGGCCTGTCTCCTGTTTCATGTCGTTGACAATACACTTTATGTCTCGTTCGCCAATCGGAAATTGGAAATTTCCGATGACGTTCGCAGGAGCGAAGCTCCTGCGTGCCAGTCGGAATCGTACAGCGATTCCGATGACGCCTCAGGAACGTTCTGGAACCGACGCTTGCGGCCGGTGGACCGGTCGAATGGGGCGGCGGGTTCGTCGTCTTACTGGTGGTGTGGCGCGCCGAAAACATCCTGCTCTCGCTCTGTGCGGGGATCGTGGCCGTGGTCGTCCTGCGGGGCGTCGTCTAACCCCTCCTCACCGCTTTCAGACACTGTGACTCGCTCTCGCCATCGGCTACCGCGTGGCCGTCATCGTTCGAGATGAGCCAGTACCGCCGAGAGCATCAGAACAACGCCGACGATAGCGAGGTGGAGCGTCGTCAGGGAAAGGGATGCCTGCTCGGCGTACAGAAGGCTTCCCACGGAAAGAAACAGCACTATCACGAGGGTTTTGTGCGAGAGCACTCGGGATGACAGCCCCCCTTCGAGACGCCGATACTGAAGGCGACCCCGTTCAACCGCGAGTAGCTGGTGCGGACAGGCGGTGTCAGCCAGTGCCGTCCGCGAGATGAGCCGCTGCCAGTCGGCGACGGACTGACTCCGTAGTGGGTTTTCGGTGATCACACGCACACCGCGAATTCTCGATACGCGCACGTATATATCCGTAGATCGTTCCGTTCACGACAACGTCTCACAGTAATTTGATACCGCACGGTAGTGGCTATCTCTCCTCGTTGGCCAGTCCGTCGCCGTCCTCGAACTCGCCGCGATACTTCTCGAAAAACGCCACGTCGGACATCTCGCCACGGGTCACGCGAACCGCATCGCGCACCAGCGCAACCGCAACGTCGCGTTCGTCCGTGAGCGGATACGGGAGGAGTGCGTGTGATTCCTCGGGATCGCCGTACTCCCGCTCCGTTTCGCTGTCGTCTGTCATGCGTTGCACTACAACAGACGACCCCCTCTATGCGGCGCTTAACACGTTTGCCATTTTAAATAGCGCCGGCCTTCCTCGTAGAGTCAGACCGTATCGAAGATTTCCTGGACGAGTTTCGACTGTGCGATGCGAAGGCGCTGGGAGACGGCGGGCTTGCTGATGTCGAGCTCCGCGGCGAGATCGCGGAGTTCGGTCTCACTGTCGGTATCGAAGTAGCCACGAATGACGGCAAGCTCGATCGCCTCGCGCTGTTTCTGCGTGAGCGAGGAGAGATCGAACGTGACGTGTTCGGTCGCGTCCGGGCCATCGACGACGGTTAGACGCACGAGTCGCACCCGCTCTGCGATCGGATCCAACTCGGCGATCAGCTCGCGGATCGTTTCGCGATCCTCGACGTAGGCCGTCACGAGCAGCGTCCCGTCCTCGATGGCGCGAATCCGCGGCACACAGCCCGAGTTCTGAAAGACGAAACAGAGACAGTCCTCGTCGACGGTGCCGCTCGCGCGGATCAGCGCCCCTTCCGAGTCCGTAGGCTGAATGTCGACGCGACACTCCTCACCCGCGGCATTGATCCGCACGTCCTCGATCGGCCCCTTGGTTTCGGTCATTGGACAGTCGAACGCCTCGTTCGGCCTCACGTCGAGATCGACGCGAAGCGTTCGATCCGCGTCAGCTGAATCGGATCGGGCCATACGTGAGATCACGTACCATATGAACATAGGCCTGCTGGCGATTCCAAGGCGGTGATACCGAGCGGTGGGTTCATTACCCTCTGTTGCGTGCGCGGGAGAGACGCCGGATTGCGCCAGCAGCGAACGCAGGCGCACTGAGGATTGTCGGCGTATCGAGTCGACGACGGGGAAGACACGTCCGTGGGCGCGAGTAACTACTCCCGCTCGGAGGAGACCGATGGGATTGCTCGGGCGGCTTCGTCGTTCGATCTCTCAGTCGCCACGGCGACCCGCCGCATGTTCTCTTCACTAACCCGGTCTGCAACCCGATCGGTGAGTTCGAGAACCTGCTCTCGAAGTTCGCTCCCTTCATCACGGACGACCGGCCCCTCCGATTCTGCTCCGAACAACGGATGGACGGGCAGTTTGGCGAGACACTCGACGTCGTAGTCCTCGACGATCTCGTCGGCTCCGTCGGAGCCGAAGATCTCGTGGGAGTCGCCACAGCCGGGGCAGTGATAGCCGCTCATGTTCTCGACGAGTCCTAAAATGGGTGTCTCGTGGCGCTCGAACAGGCCCAAGCCCTTCCGGGCGTCGTCGAGCGCCATCCGCTGGGGGGTCGTGACGACGACCGCACCAGAGACCGGCAGTGTCTGGAGCAAGTCGAGCGAGGCGTCGCCCGTACCGGGCGGGAGATCCACGAACAGGTAGTCGAGGCGACCCCACGCGACGTTCTCGATGAACTCCATCATCACGTTGTTCACCATCGGCCCTCGGAGAATCGCGGGATCGTCCGCGTTCCGGATGAGAAAGCCCATGCTCATCACCTGTACGTCGCCCGACGTCGGCGGGATCATCTCGTCGTCGGGGGTGAGATCGGGCTCTTCTTCGATCGGGAGCAACCGAGGAATGTTCGGTCCGTGAACGTCGGCATCCAGCACGCCGACGCGCGCTCCCTTCTCGGCGAGTCCCGCCGCGAGATTCGCGGTGACGGTCGTCTTGCCGACCCCGCCTTTCCCGCTGGCGACCGCGATGACGTTTCTGATTTTCGGCAGGACCTCCTCGTCGAAGCCGTGTTCCGCGCCCGCGGTCGCCCGAAGCTCCGGTTCGAGGCCCGCCTTCTCGATTGCGTCGCGGATCCGCTCGCCGAGTTCCATCTCCGCGGGGGCGTATGGCGTGTTGAGCGCGAGCGAGACGATCGCTTTTTTGTCCTCTATCCGGAGACCGTCGACGAGTCCGAGCGAGACGATATCCTCGTCTATGACCGGATTGTCTATTTCGGCGAGCGTTTCTTCGAGTTCGCGTTCAGTGAGTGTCATTGGTATCTGTGTTCGTGTTCGATTAGCTGGTTGGCTGGCGATTCGACCGAGGATTCCTCAGAAGAACAGCACCCCCAGCAGGATCGTAAACAGGCCGAAGCCGACCCAAAGGCCGACGGTTAGAGCGATCAGGTAGCCAACGCCCATCAGGCCGGTCTTTCGATCCCTCGGCTCGCCGAGGAACCACGCCGCGAGCATTCCGTAAACTGGGAGCAGGATGATCCCGAATACCAGCCACGTTCCGGGGCCGAAGGTCATTTCCCTCCCTCCTGTAGTTCCTCGATGGCGTGGAGTTCGACCACCGGGATCACCTTCGCCACGAGGGCGAAGAAGACCACGACGATGGCGATCGTTCCTGTCACTGACGCCATCTCGATCCACGTCGGGAAGTAGTCGCCCGGTGCGGCATCGTAGAGCGAAAACGAGGGGTACAGCAGTCCCTCGACGACGAAGAAGATCTTTTCGAGCAGGGTGCCCACGAGCACCGCAACGCTCGCCGCGAGGCTCCGCTCGATACTAAAGATCGAGGGCCGAACACCTTGGGCGAAGACGTAGCCGAGTGCGAGCAGGACGAGGCCGATTGCGGTCCAGTACACTGGATGGGAGAGTTTGGCCTCCGTCGCGGCGGCCTGATCGACCGGCGCGGCATAGACCCCTCCAATAATCTGCTGGAGCTGGAGCCAGACGAACAGCAGGACGAACAGTCCCAACCACATGGTCAGGCCCTTGAACACGTCGTCAGTGATGATGTGTTCCCAGCCGTAGACACGCCGGAAGATCGCGGCGGTGATGATCACGCCGCCGATCGCGGAGGTGAGCGCGATGGTCAGGAACTGCGGACCTTGGATCGCGCCGAACCAGCCCGGCATCGAGGGCAAGAGAGCGAACAGCCACGGGATCACCCCGCCGTGGAGCAGGAGTGGCGCGAGGATGATAATCGCAAGCGCGAGCCACCAGACCATTCGCTCGATGACCTCGTCCTCGCGTTCGCTGTAACCGATCAACAGTAGCCCGTACAGCGGGTCGAAGCGATCCGGAAGGTCCTCGCGCATCCGCGAAACGTCGTAGCGGATCGTGAGCGCGAGATACGTCGCGGTCATCACGAAATACAGCGTGATGACGGTCACGTCCCAGACCAGCGGCGAGGTGTGGACCGTCCACGGAAACGCCGGAATGATGCTTGTCACCACTCTATCCGGGCGGCCCATGTGGACGATGATGTAGAGTCCGGCGACGGTGAGCGCGCCGATAGTTAGTAATTCAGCGAGCCGTGCGACCGGTTTGTAGCGATCTAACCCGATGAGCCGGACTGCTGCCGAGAGGATGATCCCGCCGTGGGCGATCCCGACCCACCAGATGAACGCGCCGATGTACAGTCCCCACGTGACGCCGCCGCCGGAACCCCAGTCAGCCAAGCCGGTCACGATCAGGCCGTGCTGGAGCTGGATGATGTACGCGACCGCGAAGATCGCGATGGCGACCGAAGCGGCCGCTAACACGTAGTAGTACTCCGTCGAGGTTCGGCGCATCGGCCGGAGGATGTCGTCTTTGCTAACCCTAGTGCTCATGGCCATCACCTCGCGTGACGCCAGTGGTACTCTCGTGGTTCCCGTTCGCCTCCGCGTCCGCACCCTCGTCGAGCACGTCCTTTCGCCTGTCCGCGCCGACCCGGCCCTCGTAGCTTACGGGTCCATCAACCTGTTGGGCGTTCGGCCCCGGCTCGTTGCCGATATAAATGACGTTGGGGTCCGTGCCCTTGTCCTCGAGGAGTTTGAACGTCGAGATGTCGTCCTCTTCGGTCGAGGAGTGTGGCGAGACGCCATCTTCGTCCGTGTGCGGTCCGTTCGTCCGGACCTCCGCACGACGCTCTTCTAAGTACTGATTCGGACGGCTTTCCGGATCGTTCAGATCGCCGAAGTGGATCGCTCCCATCCCCATCGCATCACAGGCCTCCATGCAGGCCACCGAACCTCGGGTTTCGGGGTCGTCCTGTCGGGTCGGACAGAACGTACACTTACCCATCGTGCCCTTCAGGGGCACGCCGTCGACGTGTCTGCCCCGGTCGTCGTAGCGGTGTTCGTCGCTCATCGCCTCCATCCCCTCGCCGGGATCGCCCCACTGGAAGTAATTGACGCCGTAGGGACAGGCGACTTGGCAGTACCGACAGCCGATACAGATGTCATAATCGGTGAGTACGAGTCCGTCTTCTTCGCGGGTGTGACGGGCGTTGACCGGACAGACCTTATCACACGGCGCGTTCGTGCAGTGCTGACACGGCCGGATGAGGAAGTCCTCGTCGTCGCGACCTTCGTCCTCGTAGGCAAGTACGTACATCCAGTTGGCTCCGGACGACCAGTTGTTCTCCTCGCGACAGGCATCGACACAGCCGATACAGCCATCACAGCGTTCGAGATCGATCACCATCCCCATCTGGCGACCCTCTTCGTCCTCGTCGGCCGCAGCCACACCGCTTTCTTCCTCGTCATCGCCGCCAGCCATACTTTCGGCCGTGCCCCACGCCCCGAGCGAGAGGACGCCCGCGACCGCACCGGATTTCTTCAGCACCTCTCTCCTCGATTGTTCGTCGTCGGGATCGAACCCGCTGAGAGCGTCTTTCAGCCCCTTGCGATCAGTGTCATCATCCACCTCTTCGAGATCCCCGTCCGCCAGCGCTTCGAGCGGGCGCTCGTCGGTCTCGAACTCCTCGATGATCGCCTCGTGGTGACGGGCGGCGAACTCCGCTTCCGACAGCTCGCCCGCGATGAGTTTCTGGGCGTCCTTTGCGAGGGCGACCCCGAGTTCGGTGTCGTACTCCGTCTCGTCGAGAATGCCGCGCATCCGCTCTTCGTCCTCGCTGAAGTCGTACTGAAGCGGAAGGTCGGCGCTCATCGCTCCACCCCTGGCTGCTGTGGTTCGGGCGAGGCCATTGCGCCACAACTGGTTGCCAGTCGCCCCTCCTCGTCGCGCTCTATCCCCGGAAGACTTTCGAGGGGGGCCGTCGGTTCGGCCTCGAACTCCTCGGGCGAGATAGCGAGAACTTCGTTCTCGTTTTCGACCAGTGCGCTAAGCAAATTTGAAAGCGTCCGGTAGAACGGTTCGTCGATCTCCTCACGAACCTCGGCAACGAATCGGGGAACCCACCGCCCAAGATGGTCCTCGATGAACGACGCGCGGGCGTCCGTGACGACCTCAACTCCCGTCTCGTCGCCCTCTTCTTCGAGGTACGCTCGTTGGGTCGCGAGATGGGAGATGAACTCCAGTTGGGTCGAGAGGTAGTCCGCCCGATCCCGACGACCCGCCGCGATATCCAGTCCAAAGGCTCGGTAGAACCCGGCCATATCCGCGAGCTGGTTCGTGTTCGTTACGAGCGTGCCGGGCGCGTAGCCCGTCTCGTACTGGGAGACGGTCGACTCGTTCTCGTTGCCGAACGCGGCGGCGTAGGCCGAACGAAGCTCACTCGGCTCGGTGGGTAGTGCTTCTTCGAGTGCGCTTGCCGCCTCTTCTATGTCGTCATTGAGCGCTGACGCTGACGCCGAAACCGCCTCGGCGAACGATCCTTCGTCAATCGCCCACAGTAGCTCGTCGTCGGGGCGGTCGAACCCCATCGAAAGCGCGCTGTACAGCCGTGCGCGGTGGATATCGTTCTCACTCATGATTAGGTCACGTCCAGTCTGTAGGCGTTCTGTCCGTCGTCGAATCGGGGGCGAGTGATTTGGGCTTCGACCATCGGCACGCGAACGATCCGCCTGCCCTCGTCGTCGTAGCCCATCGCCTCGCCATTGCGGACCTCGAACTGCTCGATCCGTTTCTCGGTCGACCCCATCAGATGGAGCAGCCCCCGGAGTCTGCGCCCCTCCTCGCCGCCCTCGCGGGCGCGCTCGTACGTTTCGATGGCCTCGTGGACGCCGGGACCGAACATCTGGACGAGGTAGTCGGTCGGGACGTTGATCGGGGGAATGTAGTAGACGTTCGGCTCCAAGCCCAGTTGAGGGTACAGCGGCAGTGCGACCTGTGCTTCGTGAACGAGGAAGTCGATTGGGTTGTTCGGGTCCGAGTTTTCAGGTCGGCTCACCCAGCCGTGCTGGCGGATCTTCCCCAGACAGGTTTCGAAACACTGCGGAACGAGCCCCTGCTCGATCTTCGGGTAGCAGCCGATACACTTCTGGGACACTCCCTCGTGCTGGTTGAACACCGACTTCTTGTACGGACAGGCCTGCACGCACTGCAGTTGGGCCCGGCAGCTGTCCTCGTCGATGAGGACGACGCCGTCCTGCTGGCGTTTGTAGATCGCTTGGGCGGGACACGACCCGGCACAGCCCGCGAAGGTACAGTGGTTGCAGATCCGGGGCAGGTAGAAAAACCACATCGGGTGGTGGTCCTCGTCCGCTTCGATGTGGGTGTCGGCCTCGAAGCGCTCGCCCGCGGGTTCGTCCTCGCCGAGGTTGGGATGTGCCCAGTCTTGATCGTCGGGAATATAGCCCTCGATCGGGTCCGCACCCGTTTGGGTAGGGTTGGTGTCCTCCCAGCCGATGTCTTTCGCCTCGAAGATCGTATCACCCTCGTAGACGCCATCAGAACCCCACTCCTGAACGCCCAGCCGATCGAGGATCTCCTTGTCCCACCCGATTGGGTGCGAGCCGTAGGGTTTGGTTTCGACGTTGTTCCAGAACATGTGCTCTTGGCCCTCGCCGTGGGTCCACGTGGTTTTGCACGCGAGCGTACACGTCTGGCAGGCGATGCATTTGTTGATGTCGAAGACCGCGCCCCACTGTCGGTCGGGACGCTCTTCTTCGTAGGGGTAGGCCATCTCGCGGCCGATCTGCCAGTTGTAGACTTCTGCCATCGTCAGTCCCTCCTCGGCAGTTGTCGTTCGGGGGTGATCGTCTCGAATCGGGCAGTCGTCTGGTGACTCATGTTTCAAGATGGGAACCCCTCCTCCCTCTCAGTGGCTCTTAACCCGTTTCGGGTTTTAAGTAGTGAAGCGAATTAGACACTGCTCGAACTCGAGGTCCTTGCTGTGCAGGCAACACTCCTCGTGGGGGCACATCCTCACCATCGAAAAAAGCACGTTCATCAGAACCCGAGGAATCAGTTGGTTGTGAAAGTCTGGCAAATAATCGAAGGCGAAGTGTCCGGTTGTAGTAAAATACTGCCATTAGATGGCTCTAATTGTATACAAAACTCAACTAATAGTTGTTATCGATCGCTACTTCATCATCTTGGCGAACGCTCGAACGACGAGTTTCTTTCCTGCTGTAGTGAGTTGTCCCTGTGCTCTGTGCTGCAGGATCGCCCCCGGAGGAATCGTGTGGATCGACCACGGAAGCAGGTGCGTGGCTTTTGAGAACGTCATTCCGGTGTAGTGAGTTTCCTTTTCGAGTTCCGGAGTGCTGTGATTGTGATTTCTCGATCCACGTCCGAGACACATCACTGTACATTCGACTGAACTGTACGGCCGATCTCGATGGCGAATGACTACGACTGGACGTTCGTCTTTCGTTCCGTGCGGGTCGTTGCTGACCCACGTAATGGTCCCGGCACGGTACTTCATCCCTACGTATCCTCGTCAGATGTGGTGTCAACCAAAGCGACCGCGTCCTCGATATCCTCGTCGGTGAGTTCCGCCGATTCGCCCAACTCGGTATCAGTGCGCGGTTCGACGCTATCAGGGCTGGTCTCGGCGGTGCCGTGATCTGCAAACATGCGCTCAAGTCCGTCGAGTGCAGCGCCGTACCGATAGAGGTCTTCACGATCCTCGCGGGCGTGGTAGTATCCATCCGGCGTTTTGTCGATATATTCGTTGTCGTAGAGACGTTTTGCCGTGACTTTCGCGGTGTTGTGCGGGATGTCTAGCTCGCTGTGGATCTCCTGTGGACTGTATCCGTACTCGTCATTTCGATAGAGGAATCCAATAATATCCGATTTCGTCGTTCCTGGTGTCAGGTCGAGATCTGGATCGTGCGAACCGAGATGGACAGGCATGTAACTCAATGTAACCGGTTGAAACTCATAAATCTGTCGGGCTGTCGGACCATAGCCGAACCAGTCAGTCACTTCGGGCACCTACCAGCAGCGGATTCTGCTCGTCCACGGTGAAATAATGTGGCAGCGGAACCCCTCGTTCCAACCTGATACAAAAGCGAAGATGATTACTCTCCGCCCGACTCACTCACGTACCCACCACTGAGATACGCCTCCATCTCGTCGTCCTCTTGCGTCGGGCGAATATCTATCAAAGCCTCTGTTCGACGGTATACAGTCAGTACTATACCACCGAAGTACAGCCTCCCGCCGCTTTCATACTGCGTCGCAGACGCACACGCCACCTTCTCGAATGTGGGTAGTAACGTGTTCGTGGATGACTCGAGAGAGTTGGCGCATCGCGTCCGCTTGTCGTTCCGTTGGTCGTCGCCCACCATAGTAGCTGTCCGTGCGATTCGTGTCGTACAGCTGTCGCAGTTCGTCTGTTGTTGTGGATGAAAAGAGTCCAAGAGCTGTTGCGCGATCGTAGCAGTACGTGTGATCGTGGAAATCGTTCAGATCGTCACCGCCTTCGGCTAATGCGTAGGCCTCGACTGACCGCTCGGTCGCTCCGAAGCACAACTCGATCGTGGCAGTGTAGAATCCTTGCCCTTCGATATGCTCGACAGCGGCCAGCAGTCGACAGGCTTTCGTCAACTGTGTTTTCCAGTCGACATCGGGATCGATTGTGGCTTCGCGCGTGGGGACGCCGTATCCCTCCTCGTTGAACGCGTCAATAGCCGCCGCAAGCGCGTCCGTGATAGCTCGTGGGTCAGACGCATTACTCATCGAGATCACCGTGAAAGATCATGCTCCGGATGGTATCGAATCGCTCCGTCTCGTGGATAACGAGCCCGTCGCTGAGTATGTCCCGGAGTTCGCCAGTGTAGTTCGGGATAGCTGGGAGGACTTCGACGTCGATCTCGTATGCGTACCGACCGGTGTCGAACTCCTCGTCTTCGAGGTCCTGTCGAACGCGATTCGCCGTTCGTTGATTCGTCATCCGATCGTCTTCGACGAGTACCCACAGGTCGATGTCGCTCCGCCGGTCGGCTTCGCCTCGCGCGACGCTGCCGTACAGAACGATCCCGACGACATCGCCAAGCCTGTCGAGTAGCTCGTCAACGGCCGTTCGAACCGGTGGCTGGAACTCCGGTTGCGGGATCTGCAGATACGGGTCATCCGGGTGGGACAACCGTTCACGGTTGATGTGGACGATCCGAGTATTGCCCTCACGCTGATCTATAACGAGATCGTTAGCAGACAGAATATCGACGGCCTTCGATACGGTGGGCTGGGAGTAGCCTACGGCGTCGGTGAGTTCTGTAATCGAGAATTCGTCGGTGTGATACCGAGAGAGAAACACGAGCACACCCTGAACCGCCCGACTTCGAAAGAGCGTATCGTCCTGAACGGGAATATCGAGCGTGATTTTCGACCCATCTTCGGAAGGAGTATTCGAATTGCTTTTCATAGATGGGACTTCGTTAGGCTACTCACTTAAGGTTTATACGTAACTCGGCATTCCATTTATGTGAGATAGAGCACGTCACCTTTACAGATAATCCCGAATAAAAACCTTCTGCAACTCTATGCAAGAGCGGAGTAACTAATTCTCACCCGACTCGCTCACGTACCCACCACTGAGATACTCCTCCATCGTCTCGTCCTCCTGGGTCGGGCGGATCCCCTTCTCGACGGGCTCCCAGTCACCCTCGCCATCCACGCCGCCGTCTTCTGCTTTCTCCACTCGCACGAACGACTCCTTCGGCGCGCCGTTTGCGGCGTGAACGTCAGGTTCGAAGCCCACATCGAGGGTCTGTCCGGCCAGATCCTTCCGGGCCATCGTATCCGTGAGCCACGTCCGTCGGAGCCACGTCGTCGTCGCCGACTGGTGGCCCCCTTGACGATAGAGCGAGACGTAGTTCGTCTCCTCGGATTCGGCCATCCCGTCCTCACGCTCTTTTGACGCCTCGTAGCTTTTGTGCGAGGTCTGGTTCAGGTTCATCCAGCTTCGGGTCACCCCCTCGGGAAGGCTCGGCTGGTAGCGAATTCGCATCATCGCGCGGGCGTACTCGTCCGCTTCGTTATCGGGATCGAACCCCTCGAACGGGCGATCCGAGGGATCGGCGTCGACCCAGACGTAATCGCCGTCCTGAAGCCCCTCGTTGCGGGCGTCATCGGGGTTCATCTCGATATACCCTTCGCCGAAGTACGGCATGCGCTCGTCGTTTCGCTTCAGGTCGCCGGTGTTGCCCCACCAGACCGCGATGTTCGGCAGGGAGTTCGCGAACGTGTGGGTTCCGTGGCGGTATTTCGGCGTCATGTAGACGTACTCGTAGCCCTCGCCGAGCTCGGTAAGCGGATGAACCGAATCGGTCAGTTCGGTCGGAGATTTGACCACGTTGCGAACCTGTCGATCGTTCGTATCACTCACGACCGCCTCGTCATCCCAACCCCGATCATCGGGCGTCTCGGGAGCCACGACGGGACTGCTGCTGTCGTCGACGAGCACGTTCGGCTCGTAGGGCGTGGCGTCCATCGGCTCGCGGTGTACCGGCAAGTTCTCGCCGGCCTCGGCGAACTCCGGCTCCTCCCGGAAGAATTCTAGCCTTCCTGTCTTTGTGTACCACGGATCGTCGTCCTCGGTCTGCTCGGTGCCGACCTTCTTGGGGTAGGTCCGGGTCATGATGATCGCCGGAGTCCCCTCGCGGGCGTCCTCCAGTAGCTCCTCGACATCGTAGCCCGCGACCGTGTTCGAGTTGTCGATGATCCGCTGAAGATACGGCTTTGCCCGATACTCATCTTCGTCGATGAACTCCCAGTAGTCGGCAAAGCGACTGTCGCCGGTCAGCTCCCCGAGATGTTCGGCGACGCCCGAATAAATCTGGGCGTCGTTTCGTGTGTTGTAGATCCGGTCGATCCCCGTCTCGGGCATCGTCGTGATAAATGGATTAGTAACCGAGGCGGTGATGTCGTGGACGTGGTGTTCGGCCCACGAGTCCACCGGAAAGACGATATCCGAGTACTCACAGGTCATCGTCCACCACCACTCGTTGGTGAAAAACGCCTCGATTTTCCCGTTTCGAAGCATGTTCTCGATGATCTTGTACGATCCCTTCGCGTTGCCAAGAATCGAGTTCGATCCGGCGACCCATACGGATTTCGTGGGCGTGTGCATGTGCGAGTCGCCCTGGAAGTACTCGCCGTCGACTTCGAGTGGCTCGTCCAAGTTGGTGTAGAAATGCGCCGACTGGTCGTCGTATCGCTTGTCGACTTCGGCCGGCTCGTCGGGATCGAGTTCGACATCGAAGGGATCCTCCTCGGTGTAATTGGAGAGTCCGTTGAAGTACGCCGAACGGTAGTTGCCCGAGTAGCTCCCCACATTTCCGCTCTGATAGCCGACGTTGCGGGTGAGCGAGGCCACCAGAAAGATCGCCCGGTCCTTGTTGTCGGAGTTGGTGTAGTGGTTCGGGCCCATCCCCGTCAGGACGAGCGTGTTCTCCTGGTTGTCGGCGAAATCATGGGCAAGATTCTCGACCGCTTCGGGGGCCGTTCCGGTGACTTCCGCCGCCGAATCGAGATCCCACGTCTCGACGAGGTGCTCCCGAACGAGGTCGAAGACCGGACGGACTTCGACGGTTTCGCCGTCTTCGAGTTCGACCTCGAACTCGCCTTCGAGGGTGGCGGAAGTTTCGAAATCGTCGCCCACGTCGTCGCGGGTCACAGCCTCCAGCTCGCCGGTTTCGTCGTTTCGAACCACGAAATCGCCCCACTCGCCGCGAAGCTCATCCGAGAGGATCTGCTGGTCGAGGTCCGTCACGGCCGTTGGGGGTTGCTCCCCGTCGCCGACCGTCTGAGTTTTCTCCAGCTCTTCGGGTTCGTAGCCCGCGAAGGTGTCGCTCGCGCGCAGCATTTCGTTGGTGTCCATCCGGACCAAGAGGGGCAAATCCGTGTTCTTGCGGACGAACTCCTCGTCATACAACTCCTCCTCGATGAGGACGCGCGCGGCTCCGAGAAACAGCGCCGAATCCGTCGCCGGGCGCACGGTGATCAACTCGTCGCATTTCGCGGCGGTGGCGTTATAATCAGTAAAAATCCCCGTGACCTTCGTTCCCTTGAGCTTCGCCTCGGTCAGCCAGTGGCTATCGGCCATCTTCGTCGTCAGGTAGTTGAGCCCGGCGACGACGACGTGGTCGGCGTACTCGACGCTCGCGAGGTCGAAATCCACGGTTTGCTGACCGGTGACCATCGTGTGACCCGGCGGCAGGTCGGTGTGAAACGAGTAGTTGTCGAGGCCGACCGCCCCCAAGGCGTCGTCCTCACCCACGCCCCGGACGTAGCTGTCCAGAAGCGCCATCGAGTTCGCATTTCTGTACTGGCCCCAGAGTTTGATCACTCCCAGAAGGGGCATCCCGCCGCGGAACTTCATCGAACGCACGCCAGCGCCCTCGGTCTGGGAAACGACGCGCTCGTCGTACTCCTGTTCGAGCAGGCGCTCCATCCCTGCCTCGCCGCTGTAGGTCTCCGCGATGTCGAGGAAGGTCCGGGCGGCAAGCTCGTAGGCCTCCTCGAAGCTCACCTCGATGAACTCGTCCGTTCCGCGCTGGGCGTACGCAGTAGGCATCGAACCGTCCTCGTTGCGCGGGAAGCCCTCTTCGACCCACTCGGCGAATCCCTCACGAACCATCGGCGCTTTCACCCGTCGCTCGCTGTAAAAGCGCTCGATCATCGCAAGCCCCTTGTTACACACCCTCGGATCCCAGCGCTGGCTCGACTGATTTCCGTCGAGATCCGTCGCCTCGCCGTAGTTCATCGACGGCCCTAAACGAGTGACGACGCCGTTTTTCACGCTGGCTTCGAGATAGCAGTTGTGGGTGTCGTTTGGCGTACACGTTAGCATGTAGGCGTCGTCGCGATCCCAGACGTCCCGATAGGACTCTTCCCAGCCCTCGTTGGGATACTCCGAAAGCGGATTGATAACTTCGCCCTCCGCGTCCGCTTCGGGCTGGAGCCGCCGGTAGCCAAACAGGCCGAGCCCTGCCGCACCGGCCGTCCCCGCGATGGTGCCAAGCAGCTCCCGGCGGCCGACCCCGGTTTGGCCCGCATCGTCCGCGTCGCTCATCGGTCCCACCTCGCTGCTTTTCGTTCGATCGTTTGATCCGCTGCTTGTGTGGTTTTGTCGTTCATCGTTGGTCGTTCGGTTTTGGTATCGATCTGCGGAACTCTCATGCTGGCTCACCTCCCGGCTTGACGAGTCGTCGCCCACTTTCGAGATTCGTGACTTCGAAATCGCGATCGAACTCGCTCTCAAGGAGTTCGGGAAGATCGTCGTCGGCGACGACCAGCGGCCGCGGGCCGTCGGGAGCGGCCCCATATTCGAGGACCGCTTGGCGCTCGCGCACCCGCTCGGGCAGGCCGCTGAGATCAACAGTACCGGTGGGAAGGTCCTCGATTACTCGTGCGAGATGGATCTGAACCGCCTCGGCCAGTCCATTGAAGCAGCACTCGGTTTCCGTATCGAGCGCCGCAAACTCGACCGCAGCAGGCCGTTGAATCGCCGGATCGAACGGAATTTTCGTCTTCTCGGGAGTGCCCGGCGCAGTTTCGAGCAATTCCTCGAACGTGCGCTCGCCCGCGCGGATCCCGCCACTAACCATGTTTTCGACGATGGCAGCGACCGGAATATCATGAGCGTCGGCCAGCCCTGCCGTTCGTGTGGTGTTCCGTACGCTCACGTCGCTGGGCGTCGAAACCAGCACCGCGCCGTCGACGGGCACGCGCGAGAAGACGGTCTCCGTGACCTCGCCGACTCCCGGCGGAAGGTCGACGAGCAGCACGTCCCGGTCGCTCCACGCCGCGTTCGAGAGTAGGTCGGCGAGCACGTCGTGGGCCATCGCGCCGCGCCACGCCATCGGCCGGTCGCCCGAAACGAGATCGAGGCTCACCACCTGAAACCCGCTTTTCAGAGCCGGCGCGGGCGTGCCGGTCGCCGTGGTCGTCACCATATCATCGATTCCGAGCAGCTCACTGATGGCGGGGGCCTCGAAATCGGCATCAAAAATTCCGACATCGAGGCCCGCCCTTTGGAGAAGTCGCGCGAGCACAACTGTAAGGGTACTCTTGCCGGTGCCGCCTTTCGCGCCGCCGACCGCGATGACCGTCTCCGCGCCGTTTGGCGCGAGGCCGTCTTCGGCTTGCTCCCGTCGAACACTTTGGATCCGACAGTGCTTGACGCCCTCGATTGCGAGCGCCCGTCCGAGCAGCTGATCGCCCACGCGGTCCGCAGTGTCGGAAGCCAGCCCGGAGCAGTCGACCGTCGCCGTGACGATCCCATCGCCGACTCCGAGATCGGTCAGCACCTCGCTTGCGACGAGATCACCATGGGGCGTTTCGATCCCTCTGACTTCCGAGACGAGCCGTGTACGGATCCGATCCTCATCGGAGAGGTCTTCGGGAAGCGACTGTGTACCCGCTTGCTCTCGGTGGGTGCCCGACAGCGTGGGATCGTCCATCGGGCGGTAGCTCCCGTTTGGTGGCCCGCTCGGACAGCCCGCTCCCTGCTCGGGCTTTTCCTGTGGATCGTCAGTCATTGGCTTCCTCCTTGGATTGGGGCACGATCCGTTCGAACTCCTCGGAATCATCCTCTGGTTCGAGTCGCCGTCCCTCGATTCGACTGACCCGTTTGATCGTGCGCGTACCGTCGATGGCGGGGGCGATCAGCCGCGGAAGCTCATCAGAACTGTCCAGCCGCTCGGTTGCGAGGATCCCATCGAGCAGGTCGGCAATCGCGATACAGACTCGAAATTCGTCGTCGGATTCAACGATCAGGTGCGTCGAGTCGGGATCGATCTCGCTCGTGGCGACGAGTTCCGAGAGTGAAATTCCTCGCCAGCGCCCGCCGAAGCGATCCCCGGAGACACAGACGTACTCACACCGGCGCTCGGTGAGGTCGAACCCCGTTCGAGCGCTCCGCAGATCGATCGAAACGTCGCCGCCAAGCTCTGGGGGATCCAGTGCCTGATTGCTTCGCGGGGCTGGCTCCGGCGGAGCTTCGATACCGGCGGTCGTCTGGTGGCTCATATCTATCGATGGGACTCCCCGACCCCTCGCACTGGCGCTTAACCCGTTTCGGGTTTTAAGTACGGACTCGGAGCAGCCGACGATCCTGAGAGCGATCTCGACCGGATGCTCGCATCGGCGTAGGACCTGTCGTTCACAACCGAGCTGCCCGCTTCCCTCCCGGTTCTCAGTCGCTGGGAACCGACACCGCTTCTTAGGTAGTTATCGAATCGAGTTCGAATCGAAGGCCCATGTCCGAAGAACGATCCGTCGACGTGCCGGAGTGTGGCGGCTGCCCAATCGACACCGGCGAGTGTCCTACAGTACTGGTATCGAACACCGGCTCGCGCGTCGTCTTCTGTGAGCGAGGGAACACGGAGGGGTGGCTCGCAAGCGACGTCGTTTTCGATGTAATCGAGATGCGCTGAGAGACACGCCGGTTTCCGATGAAGCGTGATCGACTTAGCGGTCTCGGTTGGCGTCGCCCCTGTTATTTCGGGAGTCCATTGTCCCAGTTTACCCCCCGAGGCGACACCGACGAACCGCTGCGTGACACCACCTCGTGGTCGAACCCAGAAATCGAGGGTGGTTCTCTCAATGCATCCAGTTCTCACGTTTGTTCCGGCGTGTGAGGACAGTCGATTACTCGAGGGCGAGACTCAGTCGCAATGCATCGTCAATCGCTGTCATCGTTGGCGCATCGAGGCTCCCAACCACCGAGTGCACTCGCTTTTCGATGGAGATAACGCGAATCTGATCCAACCGCACAGACGAATCCTTCTCGACCGGTGAGTTCGACGCTTCGACTAATACTTCGAAGGGATAGCCTCTATACGTCCCCGTTGCGGGCACGACGATGGTCGTGCTTGAATTTCTGTTGCCGACATCGTTCTGGACGACCACCGCAGGTCGCGTTTTCTTCATCTCGGAGGACCGCTGGTCTTCCGACGACTCATCGAAGTCCCGCTGGCACCTCGAGATCTCGTGGCCCTCGGCTGGATCAAATCTGACGATGACGACATCGCCGCGTCGAATCTCCGATTGCTCACTCATTCAGCGAGTCCGTCCCACGCTTCGTCCGCTGTCCCGTCCCATTCGTCGGCGAGGGCGCTAGCGCTCTCGGATGCCTCGCGGTACGCGGTGGCCAGTTCCTCCTCGTCGGGACGGTCGGATTCGACCTCGATGACGGCGACTGTGACGCGTTTGTTCGCGTACTCGGTTCCGAGGTAGATACGTCCTCGGTCGTCGGTGTCGTTCGTCCGGAAGTTGGTTGCGTCGACGTTCATTGTAGTACTCACTATGACCCACTAGTGCAAGTATTTGCCCACTATTACCCACATCGATTATCGAGGACAAGATACTATACATCACAGACCCGCTAAATCCGCTGTAATCCCATCTTTCAAACCGGACCATATCTGTATCGCCACATACTGTTTATCTTCGGGATAGAAACCGAATTCGGTTTCGTATATAAAGATCTTAATTGTGAACGGATACGCAAAGCGGGTTGGAAACCATCTATCGAGCATGAACGCGACCGACATCATCACCCGACGGACGCTGTACGCCCACTCCCGAGTGATCGTCAAAACGATCTGCTACCGGATATTTATGTTTCTGATCACGGCGATCATCGCACTGGTCGTCACCGGCAGCCTCGCCGAGGCGCTCAGTATCGGGGTGGCGACGAATCTCCTCAAAACCCTCACCTACTACGGCTACGAACAGCTCTGGGCGCATATCTCGTGGGGGATCAACTAAGCGGTAGCGCGGAGTAGTCACCCGACAACCCGTATCGGCGACACTCCGTCGCATATCACGGCTATAACTATGTTCGTTACAAACGATTGTTTCAAACACATGGTTGAAACACATACTACAAACGTTACAAACGAATCGCTACGGCGAAATCGGGCGTTGCCGGTCTCGAACGGTACTGTTGATCCCTTCAGTCGGTCCCTCTATACATCGCTTGCAAACGACTGTTTTAACCAGTTGTTACAAATGAACGCTACAAACCATACAAACGATTGAACGGTGTAGCTGTTTTGTCTGACGAGAACTTATGGTTGAACCGTTCGATGGGTCACTACATGCTTTCGTACTCAGTGTACAGCGAAGCAGGGGGTGTCGGGAAGACGACACTCGCCGCGAATCTGGCGGTGGCGCACGCACGAGCCGGATTGGACGTTCTCATCGTCCCGCTCGATCCACAGGACGGGGATCTGAGCTACCTCTTCGATGTCGATCACGACCGGACGGACAGCGCAGTCGACACGCTCGTGCATCATCTCGTCGATCGCGCGAACGGCGAGTTTCGCGATCTCATCCGATCGACCGAACACGGTGTGGATATCGTGCCCGAGCACAACCGACTCGAGGATCTCGGCGAAGCGCTCCGGAAAGAACGCGACGCTCGAAGTGACTTCGGGGAGTCGTTCCCGATGTGGACACAGCTCCAGCGCGTGCTCCGGGAAGCGAACGTCAACCGTCGATACGACGTGCTCATCGTCGATCCGCCGGCGAGTTCGGGTCCACAGCTCTACAACGCGCTCGATGCGACCCGGAATCTCGTGCTTCCGATCGAGCCATCCGGGAAGGGACAGGCCTCGGTGAGCGGGTTGGACGATCTCGTCACGAACCTAGAGGAGCAGTTGGAGATCAGTATTGGCGTGCTCGCTGCGGTCCCGAACCGAGTAAAAGGCACTCGCGATCAGGCCGCGATCATCGAGGAGATCGAAGCACAGGGGTTCGATGTTCCGGTTATCTTCGGCGATCGAACATCGTTACTAGAGGGGTGTTGGAGAAAGAAATGTAGCGCATTCACATACGTGACAGAACACCGTGACCGCCGGCGCGACTACGAGATCGACACGCTGGCGAAGTTCGACGAACTCGCACGTCACCTCGAAGCGACGGGCGACATCAGCGCACCGAACCCGCCCGAACCGGGGAGCATCGAGCCTGACGGTGCGGAGGTGCGCGTATGACCGGCCTGAAATCGGGTTCGGGTGACGATCTGTGGGGGGAGGATACGAACGAGGATAGCCCACCAGAAGACGATCGACACGTCACTAACGAACAGCCAACGTCGACCGAGGAGACCGATCACACTACAGCCCCCGAGCAACCGGAGGGAGCCACCGATCGGAGCGAGGAGACTGCTTCCGAGGAATCGACCGAGCGAAAACAGCCGTACATCGTTCGCCGAGCGATTCAGGACAGATCCGTGCAGTTCGAGCGCGACGAACGTCTGACCTTTTTCGTTCACGACGACGTTGTCGAGGGGGAACGGGAGCTACTCACGGAGATCGAAGCCGCGTTCGGACGCGACGTACCCAAGTTCGACGTGCGCGAAGCCGTCTACCGCGCTGCACTCGAAAACCGCGATGACGTGCTCGCGGAGCTTATCGACATGGGGTACTCGCCAAAGGAGTGATCTCCCTCCACCATGACGCTGGTCAACCGAAGATCTTGAAAACGCCGTTCGGAATCACTGTATTTCTTACAGTACAGGCTGTTTGACGGTATCTGGGGGCGAGTCAGCCATCGAGGACTTCGTCAACCTTCTTGGCCGTCTCCTTCGCTTGAATGTCGGAGTACGCCTCGTGGGTGGTTTCGATCGAGGAGTGACGAAGCGCGGTCTGGGCGAGTTCGGCATGGCCTTTCGAGTAGAGTTCGTGGCCGAGTCCGCGGCGTCCGCCGTGGGGCTTGAGATACTCGCCATCGATCTCCAAATCAGCCTCTTCACAGAGGCGTTGCATGAGATTTCGTGCGCCAGCCGTGCTGATCGATGGAACGACGATCCCGTGTTCGCGGATCAGCTCGTTTCGACAGTTCGGGAGGCGAGTGAAGCGTCCAATCGGCTTGCACGCGAGCGCCGCCCCGACGACCCGGACAACCCTCGCCCGGTCGTGTGTGGGCGGGGTCGAAACGGTACGCTCGCTATCCTCGGTGATGGAGGCAGTGTTGAGGAGGATCGATCCATTGCGGTTATCGATAGTTGGTATAATGCGTTTGTCGACAATCACGAGAAGGCGACTCAGACGTCGGAGCCGTCTCGATAGTCGTATGGATAGGTCTATGGGGCTGTGTTTAATCGGATCTATTGAATCCGCCGACGACGTAAGGACGAGTCACCAACACAAGGGGAGTGAAGTGGAAGAAGCCAGTTGGTGCAAAACGTCCTTTGCCGCTTCATGAAACAGGCCGTTAGTCCCTTCAGAACGTCTGCGTCGCTGGTGTACAAAGCTTTATCACCGGATAGAGATACGAATTTTCATGACAGTAGACACGCTCATTACTGGTGGACAGCTGGTGCAGCCCGACGGACTACTTGACGCGAGCATCGCAATCGCCGGCAAGGAGATCGTTGCGATCGGCTCGGAGTCAGAGCTGCCTGCAGCGCACGAAAAGATTGACGCCTCAGGGAAACTCGTGCTTCTGGGTGCTGTTGACGTTCACGTTCACCTCGACGATATGTTTTCAAACGATACATACGAGACGGCCTCGAAGGCGGCCGCACTCGGTGGAACGACGACGTTCGTGGACTTCGCGTGGCAGGCCTGGGTCGGTGAAGCAAGTATCTTCGACGAGGAGAGTACGCTCGTTGAAGGGATTGAACGCAAGCAGACCAAGGCCGAGGACTCACTGATTGACTATAGTCTCCATGGAGCGATCACTCGTGACGACCTCGCTGTATTCGACGAATTCTCCGAAATGATCGACAGAGGTGTCACATCCATCAAGATGTTCACGGCTTACGAGTTCGGACTATCGAACGGGTTCATTGACAGGGTCTTCGGGGAAGCGGCTACGCACGATCTCGTGGCTGTCCTCCACACCGAAGATTCCTCGGTCTGTGAGGTCATCACTGAGCAGTTCAAGCGCGAGGACAAGGGTGAACCGGAGTACTATCCAAAATCGCGGCCGGACTATGCGGAGGCGATGGCAGCCGATGACGCGATCACGATGGCGATGGAGGCCGGTTGTCGCTACTATGGAATCCACACGACTTGTCGAAAGGCTGCTGAGGTCATCGAACAGTATCGCACGGACAACCACGATATGATCCGCGCCGAGACCTGCACGCAGTACACCGTCGCTGACGACTCGCTGTTCGATGAGGTCAGACTCCTGCCGATGGCCGCACCACCCCTCCGTAAGCCGGACGACAACGAGGCGATGTTCGAACACCTCGACCGCGGAACGCTGGATGTTGTCTCGACTGACCACTGTGGATATACTCGCAACCAAAAGCAGGTCGACCCGTGGTGGGAGGGGACGTTCGGCATGAACTCCCTCCAGCGGAGTCTGCCGGTTTTTCACGACGAGGCCGTCACCAGCCGTGACTTCAGCTATCCCTTCCTTGTCCGGAAACTGGCGACAAACCCGGCACGAATCTTCGGGCTGGCGAACAAAGGGACACTTGACCCTGGGACGCACGCAGATCTCGTGGTGTTCGACCCGAACAAGACCGAGCCAATTGACCCAGCGGACAACGCCTCTGTCGCGGACTTTTCCATCTATGCGGGACGCGAAGTCGGGGTGGTCGAGAAGACGTTCGTCCGAGGGGACCTCATCATAGACGAAGGAGAAATCGTCGGGGACCTAGGACATGGGACGTTCGTCGAACGCGAAATCCCGATCTGGGAGAACTGAATAAGGAGACCCATGACAACAAACCAACGTCCGATTGACGCAAGTGAGCGCCGAGACAGCATACAATATACTGAGAAGGACATATAAACCTATTAATAGTGCTGTTCACGAAAATGACAATAATTAGATGTGGCTGTCCTGACTGAGCCTCTGTCTATCTAAAGTACGTTGCATTTCTAGTGGTCTGAGGAAATGAGGACTCCTCAGGACGCTCTTCTGTAGCGTAGCTGAACCGAGTCGCGAAGGTTAGGGTGTCCCGCTGATTGCAGTCGTCTATGTCCACTAAACGCGCTGCTCTCGGCGCAATGCTTGAGCAACTCACGCGCTCGTCCACAATGGAGAGGCCATCGTCATAGTGGACGCACCCTGCTGCTTCGAGCCGGTTGACAGCCTGTCTCACCGTTTCGTACGGTCAGTGAGTCGTTACGATGAAATGACAAAATGAATTGAACGAATAAAATGGGAGCAACGAACGAAACGAATGAAACGAACAGACCTCTTGGAACGAGCTTGCAGTATTCTCCAGTCAACGACTCGCTTGTTCGTTGAGTGAAACAATAGAAACGAATAAAGCGAATAGAATGAGAAAAATGAATGTGTTTAGTTCAGTGAGTGTAACGAATAGATGGTTTTAATATCCCTGTATTCGTCTCATCGAACGAAACACGCTCACTGAACGCACCGATTGAAACGAACGCGACGAACAAAACGAATTCACTACTATAAACCGACATGATTGATAATAACACCGCACGACTTACCGTAGCAAACCAGAAAGGAGGCGCGGGGAAAACAACCGATGTTATCCACTCTGGTGGCGCACTCGCCGCACGCGGACACGATGTCCTTCTCGTCGATATCGATTATCATGGTGGACTCACGTGCTCGCTTGATTACAGCGAACTGTACTATGACACTAACCGGACAACCCTATTCGACGTTCTTGACTTCGATCAGATGGAGTCAGTGAACGACATTATCGTTGAGCACGAGGAATTCGACATACTCCCCGCCAGCGAGAAACTCGCGAATAACAAGAACATCCAGACGCTGCTTGAGGCACCCAAGAGCCGAGAGCGTTTAGGGATGACTCTCAACGAACTCGACATCGACTACGATTACATCATCGTAGATACGCCACCGTCGTTAAACGTACTCACCGACAATGCGCTCGTTGCGACTGGAAACGTCGTTATCCCTGTAATTCCTGAGAAACTAAACGCCAATAGCCTCCAGATTTTCGCAAAGCAGTTGAGCTCGCTTGAACCAGCCTATGGTGACATCAATCGTCTTGCGATCGTGTGCAATCGTGTTGAGCAAAACGGCGAGCACTGGAATACTATTGAAGAAATCAAATCGGCGTACTCACTCCCTGTCTTCGAGATTCCGAAACGAACCGACCTGTCACAATCGATCGGGGAAGGCGTTTCCGTTTTCGGCTTCAGCAAGGAGAACAAGCGCGTCGAAGATGCCCGCGAACTGTTCAATGAACTCGCCGATCTGTTTGACGAGACGCTTGAGAAAACTGACCTTGAGGAGGTAGAAGCATGAATGGCGGTTGGGGCGACGCCTCCGGCATTGAAGGGAACTATGAGGACGAGACTGACGACGCTGATTCCAGCAAGATGAGCGAGGTGAATGAAACGACAGTAGATAGTTCATCAACTGAAACGAGTGAATCGAACACCACGAATGAAACGAATGAAACGAACGAAACGAACGAAACGAAGACTAATATCAAGGACGAATGGAACGGTCGAACGATTTACGTCCCGGACAGCATTCTTGACGACCTAGAGGATACCTATCTTGAATCGCAATTGAAGCTGCGAAAAGCGGGCCAAGCCGAGTTCAAGAAGAACCGCCATTTCTACCCTCTCCTCGTGCAGTTTGGCGTTGAGGCGTTTTCTAACGCTGATGGTGGTGAAATTCAGACTCGGCTTTCCAACCTCAGTGATGAATAATATCGTTAGTGAGACTGAAAAAGGAGGTTTGGCTAGGTAGTAGAAACCTAGCCGGTTATGTAAAACTGAGAAAAGCCACTATCAGAAATATCATACAGCGACATATCATTTATATCGTCCATAAATGCGAGTGTCTGGCTTCAGAGACTCTTACCCCCCAATCTCGATGATATTTCTATCACTCCTACTGATCATGGTTATGCCAACAGCCATGACTATGAATGATTAGTCGCTTGTGCTTCACAGCATATACGCGAGACAATTTATCGGAGAACAACGAATTTAGCGTGATTACTTGTCTATCTAGAATCTGATGCAGCTACTAGCGCTGGGGTAACTCCGGTCATCGATAGTCTGAAATACATGGACAACGGACTAGCACCGTATGCATCGCTCATCTCCCGACCGTAATCGTGTTCATCCGGATGGCGGCACTATTGATCAGCCGCCACTCGATGTGATGAGTGAAACGAATCTTCGCCCACAAACGCTCGCCGAGAACGCTTCCCGGTTAGAAACAGTCGTACAGTTGCTCAACCAGCCAGCACTCACTCGCGTTTATGTGTACATCTGCTACTGGGGACCGGTTACGGCCGCCGACATCATCGAGACACTGGAACTCTCGAAATCGACGACGTACGAGTACATCGATTCGCTGGTTGCTCTTGGTCTCGCTGAACGCGACGACTCAACGCGACCACAGCAACTCACTGCTGATCCGCTCATTATTGTCGAACAGTACGTGCCGATCGTCATTACACCGACAGTTCTCCATGCACTCGCGCTGCAAGAAATCAATGACGATGTCGCGTACTTCGTCGACCGACACGGAGTCGGGAAGCTGATCGCCGCACTTCGCGGTGCTGGCCTGAACTTCGCGGGGAAGACAACCCAGCGGATGATCGCGAACGATATCGATGTCCCAGCCGCCGAGGGAATGACCATCGTCCATGCACTGCTTCCTGCGCTCGCGGTCGGTCAGCAACGCGATCCGTACTTCGAGCATCTCTTCCCCGATGTCCACGATCAGATCGATATTCCGTATGACTTCGACACCGATCGACTGAATCCGGACCGTTCAGTGGTTGACGGCGAGTGATCTGATGGGTCGATCGTCTCCGCTGTCCACAGCGAACGCCATTCTCGTCGACGCGAACGTGTTGTTTGCGATTGGCGGCCCGCAGAATGCGAAGTATCGATCGTTCCGGCGGGAAGTCAGGCGGGCGGATGTCGTGCTCAAACTCCCACAGCGTGTTGTTGACGAACTCGGTGGTACGGGTTCGGATCGCATTCAAACAGCTCTTGATGAGGGGTGGGTCGAGATCGTCGATGCGCCGTCGCTTCGTGATGCGGACGCCATCAACGCGAGTGATATCGCTCGGCGGACGATTGCGAACGCTGATGATAAGCCCGAACACGAGGTCGAAAAGGCGGATACGATTCTTGCGGGCTTAGCGATTCAATATCTGGCGGACAGGAATACAGAGGGCGTCACCGTTCTGACTGGTGATACGGGGGCACAGCGTGGGATCGAGGCCGCGGTCCGGACCCATGGCTATGAGGACTCGATCGCCATCTACAATCTCTACGATATCATTGGCGACGACCCCGACGACTCGCTCACGATCATTTAGCGTGGTCGCCTCAGAGAGACTGAACGCTTTATTAAGTCGTGATCGTTGTGGAGCGGTTCTATCCTTCGAATGCAGCCGCGAGGCGCTCGCGCATATGATCGCGACGAAGTGTCCGGAGACGTTCATCGGAGAGATAGTTTTGGAGGACGACCTCAGGACTCGAACTGCCTTGTTCGGCAGCGATCTCGTCGATTCCCTCGAGAACGATATCGAGTGCTGAGGAGTAGGCGTCGTACCAGAAACGCCGTCCCATTTGGGGGACGGGCTTTTCGCCATCGATCTCGGTCGGGAGGTTGGCGCGCTCTGCGAGATCGTTGAACCAGTTGAGGATCGTCTGGCGGCTTCGATGGCCTGTTTGGGAGGCAGGCGATGGAAATAGATAGCCGTTCCAGTCATCATCATCGACCATCGTCGCAAGCCGGTCTTCGAGTACGTCGCGACCGTAGAGCAACGATACTTGCCCTGGGCCGTTCTTCCGTACCTCGAACGCGATATGAGGGACCGCTGTGTTTGGCTGATCAAGCACGAACTGCGAGCGATGAAGGGCAGCTACTTCCCCAGACCGGAGGCCCCATGCGCACAGCGCGAGTATCATGATCCGCTCGCAGTCATCTTCGGCGGCGGCGTAGAGGGAACGGACGTGATTTACGGAAAGCCGTGGATTGTCTCCGTTTTCCGTCTGCCAATTAAACTCCTCGTTAAGGTCCGCAGCAGGGTTGACGCCCGCGCGTTTGCGCCGAACTAAGTGGGCATACCAGTTGTCCACGACACGGTGGATCCGCCGCTTGGTCTGGCCGCCGTCGAGGTCCTCATGAAGCCGATCGAACGTGGCCCAGCAGTCATCGACAGTTTCGTAGGCTGGGATGTTGCTATCGCGAGCGATAGCAGAGACGAGATCCTCGGTGTCATTGGCTGTGGCGTACGTACGGACATACCGAGCGAGTCGGTAGCGGAGCGTGTTGATCGAGGACTCGCTGAGACCACCGCGGCGACGACGTGACTCGAGAAAGGATTCAAGCGCGTCGATCGTCGGCTTGTGCTCGATACCCCAGTCGTATCCGCTGTCAGCTTCTTCGAGACCGAGATCGTGGTCCCAGAACTGGGAGAACGTCCGGTCGTGGTGTTCTCTAAGCGCGTATACGAGTGTCCGAAAATCGTGCTCGCGAAGCCAGTCGTGGGTCGGGCGCTCGGTTTCAGGATCGAGTCCATCGTCTCGCATCGTTGGCGCAATGACCTCCCAGTAGGCGTCAGTGAGTTCGTCGAGTGAAAGCAGTGTCCATCTGATTTTGTCTGCTCGTTGTTCGGATGGTATTGACGCGACCTGATCGGTGTTGCTCGTATTATTTGCCTTCATCTACGTTCCAGTACCGCAATTCACGATTAATACTACCCTACTGTCTTCCATAGCGAATCTACGACTGACATCGTCAGTCGTTAAGATATTTTATTAATTGTATTATAGTTGTTGTGGATGGTCAGACCGTCTCCGGTAAGGGATACGCACCTCGGTCGCAACGGTGGTCCGATTCGGCAAGAGTTCATCGACATCAACCACAAAGACGGTCTCGCCGAACAGTGCCATACTCCCAAGACCGCACGCAACTTCAACGCGGTCGAGTTCATGTTCAACGTAGGCCATCACACTCTCGACTGGCCACGAGAATACTGAGGACAGTGTTCGAGGCCTCGGTATTGCGATCCTCAACGCAACGATGATCGGAGTATGCGTTCCTTCTCATGTCGATCACAGCGACTGTCCCATCTCTTAGCCCAAAATAAGTTAGCCCACACTAAGTTAGGATATACTATCTAAATCGACTATGTTATATACAAGGGATACAAACAGCGTCTATGCTCCCCTTCGTCAACCGCGAAGCTGAGTTACATAGACTCCACGAGTTGTATGACAGTGACAGGCCGGAACTCGCAGTCGTTTTCGGGCGCCGTCGAATGGGGAAAACGCGCCTCGTCCTCGAATCAATCATTGAGTACGATAACGCAGTCTATCATCAAGCAGCACACGGCACTGCGGAGCAACAACTTGAAGCGTTTATTCACGATACAGCAGAGACGTTCCCCGGAATAACACGTATTCGTCGCGACTGGGAACAGCTTCTCGGGTATCTTGCCGAGCAGAACGCGATCGTTATCATCGACGAATTCCCGTATCTCGTCGCCGAAACCAACGAACTCCCCTCTCTCATCCAACGAATCTGGGATCACGAAGTCGAAGGAACCGCAACGACGTTCGTGCTAACCGGCTCAGCTATCGGGATGATGCATGAGGTTGCGATCGACGGCAGTGCACCGCTATTCGGTCGATTATCAAAACAACCAAACGGGAAACTCAACATCGGTCCGCTCCCGTTCGCTGACGCGATGACGTTTTTCCCTACCTACGATCCGGTCGATCAAGTCCTGGCGTACGGGATCTTCGGTGGAACACCGGAGTACCTTCGCGCAATCGATGATTCACAATCTCTCAAAGAGAACGTCACTACCACACTGCTACAACGAGCTGGGAGTCTTCATGAGGAACCGGAAGACGTCCTGTATCGAGAGGTGAAAGAGGTCAATCGGTACTTCGCAGTACTCAAAGCGATGGCTGAAGGGAATCGACAGGTCAACGAAATCGCCCAGGCTGCAGGGATTGCCCATGGGAGCAGTGGGTATTACCTCGACCGTCTCAAGGAGCTGCGGATCATCACTCGATCGTACCCGATCACGGTTGACCCGGCACGGAGTCGGAAAGGTCGGTACCACATTCGTGACCCGCTGTTTCGCTTCTGGTTCCGGTTTGTCTACGGGCGAACTGCACGATACGAGGTGTACGGACCGGACGGATACGATGATCTCATCGCACCGGAACTCCCTGATTTTGTGAGTCCCACCTTTGAGGAACTGTGTCAGCGCTCAGTCTTGTACACGTATGGTGAGATGTATAAATTTACTGAAAAACCAGGCAACTGGTGGGATGGGAACGGACATGAGATCGATATTGTCGCTCCGACCGGGGACGAAACACTGCTTGTCGGCGAAGCGAAATTCCAACACCAGCCCCTCAGCTATGACGTTCTTGCACAGTTAGAGCAGGAAGCATCCTTAGTTGACTGGTCACCATCGAATGGAGGCTCTCGGGCGTACGAATACGCGTTGTTCAGCCGAAGCGGATTCACCAGCTCTGTTCAGGAGGCTGCTGATGACCGAACCGACCTTCGACTCTTCAACGTTGAAGATGTCGTGAACACCCTTTCGGGGTAGCCACGTCACGTCAATTCTTCTGTCTGCGTTCCTGAAACGTGACTTGGAGCAGGACCTGTTTCTGCGTACTGTTCAGCGAGTTCACCCTCCTCGGCACTAAACTCGAGAACCGGTTCGACGAGCGTGAGACTAAGCACTGAATATTCGTAGACGAATCGGATTGGAGCGTATCGAGGATTGAGAGTGTTGTCGGACTTTCGCTGTTGCTTCGCTCAGCTTTTCATATGGTCGTTTCTTCGTCCTGTACGCAAAATAAGACACCGGATTCGAGTGAAGAAGCCGCCGTGCTGTGGTCTGGGGTCGATCTAAGAGTTGCATTTTCGTGTGGTAGAGCGTTTTAATAAGATATTATATGGTTTTTGTGCTTGTACAGACGGGCACAGTCTCACAAAAGACCGATTCAAAACACCGAAATATGCGTGAAGAGAATAAACTTTATAGTGCTATATCAAAATTCCCACCTGCCGCTGCGAATGCCCCGGAATCTATGCACGAGAGCGGTGCTGAAGCAGGATTTAGGGGGTGCAAGGACCCTCAATTTACTGGTCGGCAACTGCCACTCACCCCGCTGAGTGGCAGTTGCTTACGGTCTGGACGAAAATTTTGATCAGCTGGACAGTGATTCCTCTACGGAGGGGCTTGCCCAGAGCGGGTTCTACAGCACTGCGATCAACCTCCGTCGAAGGAAGCCACGAAACCGCGGGGCGATCACCCGCGGTTTCGTGCGGAATTCAACGACACCTAACGAAAGTTGCACTAAGAGGTCCACAAGCAACCACATATCGTACAACAGCATCGCGAAGCCGAAGTGGAACAACCGCACTGCGTACTCTTTCGATGTCGTCCACGGTGCGAAGTCTTTGATACCGCCGTAGGCGGTTTCAATCCCACCACGTCGGCTGTAGCGATTGATTCTGTAGCGAGTTTGGCGCCGATCAAGACCAATCTCGTCGTTTACGTCGAGATTGGTCAGAAACGGTTGGTAATGATCGCGATCCTCATCCGGTGGGAGGACAACGAGCGTCGTCTCAGCTCTGGTTTTTCTCCGTCCACCTTTCACAGGACCATAGAATCTGTAGTCGTCCTTGACAGTAACTTCGTTGTTCATGCGCGCGATGAGGCGCTTGACGCGCTCATCGCGCCGCGCTGGGATCACGTAGAACAGCCCACGCTGTTCAAGTGCGTCGACAACGTCCGCGGCGTGAAACTCCATGTCAGCGAAGACGCGATAGACGCTCAGGTTGGCGCGATCTTCGACAATATCGACGAGCTGGCGGACAACGCCGCCAGCTCGGTAGGATTTCTCCTTCCCACGGTAGTCCTTAGGATCGTGGTCGTCGGCGTCACCGATCGGGAGCATCGCCGCGGTGAACAGCACGTTATCGCCGACGATGCTCGCTGTCGCAACCATGTGACACCAGTCATACGATTTGTCCTCTGGTACGCCCTGCACTCGAACGAGTTCGTCGCGTTCGCCGTAGTAGGCGATGTACGTGATGTCGATCGCAATCATGGCTGGTCGTTCAAACTCGATGTAGGGCTGCGGCCCGCGTCGTGACGCGGGCCGCAGCCCAGGTCATGGTGCGCGAGGCCGAGGCGCTGCTGCCCGAGGCCTACTACTGCGCCCAGGACCACAACCCTTACCTGATCGCCGACGACCCGGACCTGCCGGCCACCCACCCGCGCAACCGGGCCCAGGTGAGCGACAAGGGCTGCATCGCCCATGACCTCTTCGCCGAAGACTCGGCCTTGCGCGCGCTCTACGACTGGCCCCGCTTGCGCGCCTTCATCGCGGCGGTGCAGGGGGTGGCGCGGCTCTATCCCTACGCCGACCCGCTCGCCTCGCTCAACCTC
>JADFQH010000091.1:0-2060 GCA_022561895.1 Methanobacteriota archaeon
ATCGGTCACAACGGGCTGTCCCCGCCCACCGAACGACCGAGCGGTCACCCCCCGGTGGAGAACGGCGTATGGCCGACAGCGTATCTCCGGGATGGCCGGATCCGGCTCGGAATCGAACGCCACCGATTGGCGATCCGTACCGGCCTGCGAACCCACCCGATCGATCCGGTGCGGATCCGACGGACGATCGGGCCGAACTCTCGCGTGCTGTTCGTCTGTACGGGCAACATCTGTCGAAGCCCGCTTGCAGAGCACGCTCTTCGGGCGCAGGTCGATGGGGATCTACGGGTGGATTCGGCGGGGTTTCTCGACCGCGAGGGGCGAAACAGCCCGGATCTCGCGGTGGCGGCCGCGAGAAATCACGGGATCGATCTCTCGACACACCGTTCCGTGGCGCTCACGCGCGAACAGGTCGCAAACAGCGACCTCGTCTTCGTCATGGACGCGCGAAACTACCACGCCTTCTACGACCGGTTCGACGATATGCTCTGGAAAGCGTACTTCCTCAAACCCCTCCTCGAACGAACGAGCGGGTATCCGAACGGCTTCGAGATCGAGGACCCACACCGAAAGGACGAAGAAACGTTCGAGCGGGTGTTCCGCGAGGTCACGGATTCAGTTGGTGAACTCGCTCGGGCGATCGAGCCATGACCGTCGTCGTCCCTGGGATCGACACGCCGAGCAGCACGGCCGCGGTTCGATCGCTCGGCAAGCGAGGGATTGCCGTGATCGTCGCCGAAGACCATCCCTCGCCCGCGGGCGCATCGAAACACTGTGATCGGCGGGTCAAGGTCCCCTCGCCGACCGAGGATCTCGCGGGCTACGGCGACGCGCTGCTCTCGCTCGCGAAACGCCCCGAAACGCTGACCATCCTCTCGCTCCGGGAGGCCGACATCCACGTTCTCTCGACGCGCCGCGAGGAGTTCTCTCCGTATATCGCGACGCCGTGGCCGGATCGCGAGGCGGTCGAGACCGTCCGGGACAGAAAACGACTGTTCGAGATCGCGCGGAAGGCGGGCGTGAACGTGCCACGAACCGCCCCCGTCGAGGAGTGGGACGGCTGGGAACTCCCGTCGGTGATCAAACCCCGTTACACCGTTCTCCCGGTGGATGGGCGGGCCTACCGGCCATCGGTTCGCCTGCTCTCGACCGGTATCGTACCCGACTTCGGGGCGCTTCGGACGGAGATGCACCACACCCCGCTCGCCCAGGAGTACGTCCCCGGCAACGACGAGTTCGGCTTCTTCGCGCTGTTCGATCGCGGAACACCGGTTGCAACGTTTCAGCACCGGCGAATCCGCAGCTACCACTACACCGGTGGCGCGAGCGTGTATCGAACTGCCGTTTCGGAGCCCGAGCTCGAGACGGCGGGGTTGGCACTACTAGAAGCGCTCGACTGGCACGGCCCGGCGATGGTCGAGTTCAAGCGCGATTCGCGCGACGGGTCGCTCACGCTGATGGAGGTAAACCCCCGGTTTTGGGGATCGCTCGCGCTTTCGATCCACGCCGGGGTTGACTTTCCGTACCACTACTACCGGCTGGCGATGGGCAAGCCGGTCGAAACGCCCCCGAACTACGAAGTCGGCGTCGCGAGCCACGTTCTGCACGGCGAGCTGGTCTATCTGCTGAGCCTCCATCGAAACGAATCGCTTGGCGAGCGCCCGGCGATCGGTCCCGAACTCGTGGACATCTGTCGCTCGCTCGTCTCTCAGCCGAACTTCGATTACTGGGCGCGCGACGACCCGCGGCCCTTTCTCGTCGATCTCCGGAACACGGTCGGCGAGGCGCTCGGTCGGGTGTGAGGGTGAGAGCGATAGGGGTTCTCGTAGACGTTCATCGATTTCCGCACTCCCCGATCAACCGACGAGGGTGCGTTGATCAGGAGAACCCACCCGGTTGGCGACGAGAATCCCTCGAGCGCTCGGCGGGCCGCTTTGCGAGGATCTTGTACCCGTTCTGCTCGACATCGAGGAGATCGAGCAGGTGATCGACGCCGAGGCTGCCGTCGAACGGGCGGGCTGTGATCCCCTCCGAGATCGCATCGAGCAGGTGAAAACCGT
>JADFQH010000091.1:2070-9909 GCA_022561895.1 Methanobacteriota archaeon
TGAAGCGTCGGACCTCCGATGAGCCGGTGGAGAAGTTCAAACGCCGCCGTGCGGAACCAGAGGGCACGCGACTCCGAGATCGCATCGAGCAGGTGAAAACCGTGGTCATCGAGGGTCGTGATGAACCAGCGATACTCGGACTCGCTCAGGAGATGGGGGTGGATCTCGACGAACAACAGGAGCGGGCCCTCCGCACGCAACACCGACGCCATGCCCCGTAGAATGTCCGTCTCGTAGCCCTCGACATCCATCCGGACCACGTTGATCCCGTCGGGCGCAACGTCGTGCTCCCGGCAGTAGGCATCGACCGACCAGACGTCAACGACCCGCGTCTCGCCGGTGAGCGAGAGCGCTTCGGTATGGCGATGGACCGTCTCGTTCCCCCCGTCGGGGGCAAGCAGGTTCCGATTCGAGTGGGCCGACCGGCGAAGCGTCGCCCGTCCGACCGCCGGACCGACCGCCGCCTGCGTGACGGAAATTCGATCGCCGTAGCCGTTCCGGCTGATGTTCTCGTACAGGAGGGGAAGGTTTCGCGAGTCCGGCTCGAAGGCGTGGATTTCGGCGCGCTCGCCGAGGACGCGCGCCTCGCTGAGCGCGAAATACCCGATGTTCGCCCCGATCTCGAGGACGCGAACCGGGCCGGAAACCTCGGTACGGAGCCGGCGCAGTTCGTGTTCGAATCGCTTGACGGTCGTCCCCTCGCGGGTGCGATAGAGAAACAGCTCTCGGGAGATGCCCGCGTCGGTGAGCGAAAGCGCCATCTCGCTTCCGTTTATGCTGCGGACGGGCGAGCCGGTGGTCCGCCACTGAAGATACCGGAGATAGTAGTCGTATGGGCTGTAGCCCGTGATACCGGTGACGACGTAGCTTGCGAGCGCGCCGGGGCGTCGCTGTTCTGTGAGTCGCGTGATCTCCGCGATCTTTCGCTTCGTAAACGCCGCGATCGCCCGCGGGTCATCGCGCGCCTTCCGAAGTCGTTCGACGAGAATCATCGTTCGTTGATCAACCCGGCCGTGAGCGCTGCGACCTCGGTGCGCACCCGCCGGGAGCGACTGAGATCCGGTCGTGCCTCGCGCGTTTCGAGCGAGTCGAGATGGTCGAGGATTGCCGTTGGATCGCGCGAGTGGACGAGCCGGTCCTCGGAGACGAGGCTGCGATCGACCGAGAGCAGCGGTCCCGGAAAAAACGAGACCGCGGGCTTGTCCATACAGGCTGCCTCGCGCGCCATCGTTCCCGAGCCGGTCAGCACACACAGGGAGTGCCACGCCAGATCCAACCCCGAAAGCGCCTCCTCGGGGACGAACACCCGAGCTTCGGGGTAGTCCCGAGCGAGCGCCTCGTCGCCCCGTCCCCGCGGGAGATAGACGACGTTGTGTCCCCGCCGAATCGCGCCGTCGAGGAGATCGGGAACCATCGAGCCGTTTCGAGCGTCGACGTAGGCCGCAGAAAGCGCCTCGGGTCTGAGGACGAGATACTCGGCGAACGGGAGGCGGTCGGTAAACGTCGGGTCGGGCTCGAAGCCGGCGACGGAGACGTCCTCTTTGTACCCATCGTAGGTGTGGATCCGATCCGGGTGGATCCCCCATCGGGTCAGCTCCTCGGTCCGGTAGGCGGCGGGCACGACACTATGAGTGGCACTCGCTTCGATCCGGTTGTACAGCCTCTCGGCGGGGAGATCGTCGACGTACGCCGTAATATCGTTGTCGGTGAAATGGATCGATGGCACGTTTCTGAGGGTCGAAGCGAGAACGCACATCGCGTTTCGGGCCGAAAGCGAGAGATCACAGTCGGGCATTCTGAGCGCGAGCTCGGCGGTGCGAAGCCCGATGCCGGCTTTGCGCAGGCCCGGCGAATCGAAATCCCGGCCGAGGACGGTGTGATCGAACCCGGTCTCGCGACTGAGCGCGACCGTTTCGGTCTTGCTTCTGACCGTCGGCTCGACCGAGAGATCCGAAAGCGCGGAGAGCAGCCCCTTGAAGAAGAAGGGATGGGAGGGGCTGACGAGATCGACCCACGCGACCGGCTTCCGGCGGGACGGCGCTGTTTCCCGTTTGTTTCGTCGCTCTATCCGATCGATCGCTCGCTCGACCGTGGGGAGAGCGATCGGCAAGCGGGCTGGTGCGTCGCTCTCGGAAAACTGTCGGGAACTCACGGGTGGTAGCATCGAGAGACGGGCCCATTGTTATCGCTCGCTTATCGCGGGTACTCCCAGCGGTTCGGTTGCATGCCGGGCGTACGACGCCAGCGCGCGACACATCCAGCCCTGACTCCAGCGGATGTAGGGCGTGCGATCGGTCAGCAGCCGACCGCGTCGGCGGTAGAAGTAGCCCTCCCCGTCATAGAGGTTCGCCATCGTCCAGTCGAGGACGCTCGTGGCCAGCTCCGTACTCGCCGCCCGCGGGCGCGAGAACGTCGTGATCGCCTGTGCAGCGGCGTGGATATCCCGAGGATAGGGCGTGTCGTGTTCGAATCGCGGTGCGCCGTCCGGCTCGAACAGGGCGTCGCGATAGAACGCGAGGCCACGGTCGTAGGCTCGGCTGACCCCGTCGCTCGGCCGGCGAGCCGCCATGTATCGATCGAGTGATTCGATCACGAACCCGGTATGGAAGTTGTCGTGTGAGATGCGCGAGCGCTCGGGCGGGCTGGCGTAGTACCACGCGCCATCCGACGCCTGCTGGGTGCAGACGAACTCGATGAGCTCCTCGCCACGGCGGTCGAGCTCCGTACTGGTCGTATGGCTTGCGACCTCAACGAAGAAGCTCGCGGCCAGCGCGTTCGCGTTGATCACCACGAACGAGTCGTACGGCGTGTAGGCGTACACACGATAGCCCTCGACCCACTCCTGGTTGATCTCACACCGGATGAACCGACAGACCTCACGCGCGATCTCGAGCGCGCGTTCGTCCCCCGTCACCTCGTAGTAGCGCACGAACGCCCGGCCACAGAACACGCTCACGACGATCGACGGGGCGTACGCCGGCAAGAAGAACTCCCGGCCGTTCTGCCAGTCGAAGTTATACCCCCAACAGGGCTGGGCGAACTCGCTCGAACTGTTCTCGATGAGCCACTCGAGGAGCGCGGTCGCCTCGGTGAGATGGCTCTCGTTTCCGGTCGTCACGTAGCAGTCGAGTGATGCGATGGCAAAGAGCGCGATCCCCTTCGGGTTTCGTTCCTTTGGAATGCCGACGATCGGCCGGAGGTTGAACGGGGATCTCTGGATCGCGTGCAAGCTACACAGTCTGAACAGCCAGTTGCTGTCGGGCAGGATCGGGGATTCGAGACCGTCGTAGGGGTCCCAGCCGGCGTACTCGTTCTCCCTCGCCCATTCGAGTGCGGTCTCGCACCGATCCACGACGGTTCGACCGCCCTGCTGCTCGCTCATGGCGGATCACCCACGACATCACGATCACACCCCACCGGGGGATCGCTCGGTCGGCGAACACAGTTCGTGGGGAGCGGAGCGGATCGGTCGGATGGGCCGGCGCGATCACGGGGACCGGAGCGGTCGCGGCCGGCTCCGTCCGTGAGGGGTTCGGGTTCGGTTCCGAGGGCGGGCACGGGAGATGAGTCGAACATGAGTGGGTCACCGGGGCGAAAGCAATGGCTATCCGGTCTGCATCACCGGGCCTTGTTATTCCCAGCTTATACCCCAGTACGGTCACTCGAGCGATACTGGTTCCGTAAGGCTGGCATCGGGACGGCGCTCGCTTGCGACGAACGGCGAACAGAACCACCGGACGCAGGCCGTCAGACAGTATTTTTTGAATTATCTATTTGAGAAGACATCGACGTTCGCATTCCCTAACGGACAGTATCAATTACACAGGTATTCGTGTAATAGATTCTGCTGCTGAGGGGGTGATAGGTCGTTGCTACAAGCGAATTCGCTACCCTTCGTCCGTTTTCGTTACGCCGGAGTAGTGAGTTATTGACAACTCTGTCCGTTCGGCCTGTCGAGAGAGTAGTTACTCAATCTACATGTTCGTCGGAGAGGGTGGTGAGGATTCGCTGCCAGTCCTCGCTGGCGCGCGCGTACGAGAACGTGGATCGAACGTCGGTGGCTTTTTCGCCGAGTCGCTCGGTTCGCTCCGGGTCGGTCGTGAGCCGCTGTAGCGTCGTGGCGATCGCCTCGGGATCGCGCGTCGAGAGCAACAGCGCGTTGTGGTCGTGTTCGACGAGATCGGGGATCGATCCGACCGGCGGGGCGACGCAGGCGAGCCCGGAGGACATCGCCTCGATCAGCGTCAGCGGCAGGGCATCCCGACGGGAAGTCGAGACGAACACCCGCGAGCGCCGGTAGTAGCGGGAGGGACAGTCGACCCAGCCGGGCAGATCGATCGATTCTGAGAGTCCGGACTCGCCGATGAGATCGACCAGCTCCCGTTCGAGGCGGCCGGAGCCAAGCATCGCCGCGCGGAACTCCGCGCCGCCCTCTTTGAGAACCGCAAGCGCCCGGATAAACAATAACGGGTCCTTTTCGGCGCTAAAGCGCCCGACCCAGACGTAGTCGTACACCGCCTCATCGCCGGTAGTCGGCGTGAAGGTCTCGATATCGACGGCGTTGGTCAGCACGCAGACGCGCTTCTCGGAGTGGCCGAGCCGCCGGAGCTTCTCGACGTGTGTCGGGCCGGGAACCGAGATCGTGTCAAATAGATGAAAGAGCGCGCGCGGGAACGCGCCGTACCACGCCGAGGCGTGATGATCGAGATCGATGCCGATGATCCCGAGGTGGGCGGGGGGGCCGTACAGAAATTTTACTGCGAGCGCGAGACAGCCGTAGGGAAACAGCGAGACCGAAACGACCGCGTCGTACTCGCCGCGGTAGCCCTCGTACAGCGCCCAAACGGAGAGCAAGAGGAGTCCGAGATAGCGGTGACCGATCGTGGGAACCACCGTCGTATCGGCGTTCTCGATTGCGACCTCGTCGTTCAGACAGAGCAGTTTCGTCTCGCCCGTCACATCCGCCAAGGGACCGTAATGGCGCTCGAAGCGACCCGAATCGGTGTGGTTCGCGAGGACGAGCACCGACAGCTCCCCCGTCGGAGACCGGTCGGAACGCGGTGAGTGAGACTGTTCGGTCATACCCGAGCGTGCGCCGGGGGTCGTGCTTGTTATGGCCGGATTATACTGGCGGTCGTAAGCCCGTATACGGATTTGCCGACACGGGGTGGCGAATCCGTATAAACAGTTACGACCGATAGTATAACACAGCGCGCATCCCTCGCAGTCCGGTGTCGGTTTCGAGGAAGGTACGCCGATTCGCTCGATCGAGGAACTGTCACGATACGAGATCGATGCCTGCCAGTGCCGGGATGAAGCGAAAAGTGGACGGATCAGATCCGCAGATGGGCGGCGGTGTTAAATCCCGAAGTATAGCTATTTCGGGCGATAGAGCGCTGTTAGAGCGGGTTGTGAGGAGGTAATACGGGAGAGAGAGGGACGATGGAATCGGCGAGTTCGGTCGTCCCATTCCGTGAAAAACACCCAGCAGATTCACAACGGATGGATATGACAACCACCCTTTATTGCCACATAACGAGAGTGAGCATCGCACAGGAGGAAGGACAGCTCGGTAGTCCATATCACATGAGTTACGAAACCTACAGCCAGCAAGAGAACGAATCGGAGTCGATCGGTCCGACCGAAACTCGTAGTACGAAATTCGAGGGAATCACACAGCTTCCCGGCTACGAGTCCGTGCAGGCGCGTCTTCAGCCGCCACGGGGCGAACAGCGACCGACGAAGGACGACATCTTCGACATCCTGCGCAACCGGCGACGGCGCTACGTGTTGGAGTATCTCGGCGAGCACGAGGGAGTCGTCGAACTGAGCGAGTTGGCCGAAGCGCTTGCGAACTGGGAGAACGAGGAGGAGGGCGCGTATATCACACACCGGGACCGAAAGCGCGCGTACGTCTCGCTCTATCAGACACACCTCCCGAAGCTCGATCGGGCGGGCATCGTCGAGTACAACCAGCCGAGGGGTACGGTTGAAACCGGGCCGGACTACCGGTATGTGACGGGCTATCTCCATCACACCCACGACAGCACGCTGCTGTGGCATCGCCTCTATCTGGGGAGCGCCGCCGCGAGCGTGGGCGTTCTCGGACTCGTCCAGCTGACCGCGTTCCCGTTCGTCGCCGTGTCGGATGCGGTGTGGTTTGTTTTCGTACTTATCGTCTTCGCCTCGATCGTCCTCGCACAGTCGGTCGCCGTCCGCTCGACGATCGAAGAAGAATCCCAACCGTAGTCAAGGAGAGAGGTCAATCGGCGGTGTTGTCGGATGAACGGCCCGAGAGACGCGCTTTGATCGTTGCGTATCCGTCACTGAGGACGGGCATGCCGTCCGCGATCCAGAGCAAAACGGCGAACACCACGATTCCGATCTGAAACAGGGTATAAAAGGACGGTTCGGACGCGAGTAGCTCGCCCTGTAGGTTCGTGATGTACGGCACGAACAGTTCGAAAAACCGATCGAGAAACCCCTGGCTGTGGTCGGTCGTCGAGCGCTCGCCGAGCGGCCAGATGATCGGATGGAGCGATAGCTCGCCCTCTTCCGCGTAGATCGGGATGATATCGCCAACGAGATGCGAGAGATAGCCCACAGCAAAGGCGTAGCCGACCGGGGCGCGGCCGGCGCGGCGAGCGAGCGCGATCGCAAGAATCGAGAGCGGAACGGCGAAGAAAATCGAATGGGCAATAGCGTAGCCACTCGAGAAGATCCCGAACTGCCACGCGAGGGGTTTGTCGATCAGATCCGGAGCGACCGAGGCGAACACCACCGCGAGCGCCGCGGCTCCGTCAGGCGGTTCGCGGAGCAGCAGGCGACTGACGATCGAGTAAAGCAGGTAGGCAAACAGCGCGTGTTCCCATGGCCACATACGCCCCTCTTACACCGAGAGTGGATTTGTTATCGATCGCTTACGCGGCCGAGTGACGCCGGTTGGCCCGCCGCTTGCGCGACATCGACCCAGAGCTGGAGGTCGCGGTAGGGGGGTCCCTCCGGCGCACCCCGGTACAGCCCGTACTGAAGCCGAAGGTTCTCGCCGGCGATACTCGGCGTGATGGCCGACTCGACGTACGCCGACTCGCCGTTTGCGAGCCTGAGCGTCTCCTCCGTCAGCAGGCTTGCCGCCATCAGCGGCAGGGCCGCGTTCTTGGCGCCGCTGATGTGGATGACGCCGGACAAACGGTTGCCGCCGCGGATGCGAATTTGGTCCATCGTTCCCCTTGGAGCCCTACTCGGTCCCGAAACTCCGGCCGGCCCCGGAACCCCGGCGCCATGGGCAGCTCACCGATGCGCCCGGCCGGGCCGCTTCAGACACCGGGCCTCACGCCCGATCATCCTTATTAGATGGCGCGCGAGACGGGGTACGCAACCGGTCCTGTTGCTTTCGCCGGTGCAAGTTCTCCCGCAGCGCCGCCGCCTGGCGGGCACGCTTGAGATCGCCTCGCCTCGGCGCGCCCAAGCCCCCGCGCCGGCGTCCGCCCTTGTCCCTCGCCGTCACCAATCGACCCTCCCGGCCTGCTAAATCGACAGCGCGCATGGTGAAGCGATGGCACCGCCGCGTCAAGGGCGGGCGTGCCCGATCGGGACCGGATCATGGCGGAATTTCCGCGCGCTCTGTCGCCGCTTCGTGCCCGGTCCATGCCGGTTGCGCCGATTGCGCCCCTATGGCATGGTGCGCGGCGCATCCCGTGCCGCCGTAGCTCAGGGGTAGAGCACGCCCTTGGTAAGGGCGGGGTCGAAAGTTCGATTCTTTCCGGCGGCACCATTCCTTGCAACCGTCGCCGCCGGCGGCGCAAGGCCAAAAAATCCCGCGCATGGAAGATTTAGTGC
>JADFQH010000092.1:0-5538 GCA_022561895.1 Methanobacteriota archaeon
TCGAGTGTGTCGTCAGCGATATCCCCAGCCTTGTCCATTCTGGCGTAGGCGTGGAGAAGCTCTCGTCGAGTCTCTAGTGGCAGCGAACCAGGATCGCCGTATTGAATGAGCATGAGTGGATCGCGGTTGAGGATTTCCCCCCGAACGTCGTCATGCCACAGCGCGAGCCAAGCCGCCGCGGGGCGCACGGAAGGCACTATTGTTTTCACGCCATAGATGTCATTAAAGAGGATCTGAAAGACAACTTCCTTGGGGCACCCCTGCTCAAGTTGACTATGAAACCATTGGGCAGTGAGAAACTCCTGGGTAGACCGTTGATGAAAACGAATCCTGCCGTATGTGGCCGGGGTAAAAATGCCGCGACGCAAGAGTGTGGCACCTTCGCCGTCCGTCCAGTCCGCCAGCAACTTGTTCGCATCGAGCGCTCCGGCTGCCAGCTCCGGATCGGGCTCTTGTGCAGGAGCCCGCAAGGTAAAGGATTGGCCCAAAGTGAGCCCAGCCGCGATGTGTGCGGCGCCGTCGCGCGCCTTCCGCATCGGCGCCAGGCAATCAAGGTGCTCCGGCCTGTCTCGATCCCCAGCGTCAACGGCGCGCCGCTCTACGATAACGGGGAGTTCAACGGCGCGGTGTTCGCCGTCGAGGATATCACCGACCGAAAACACCGGGATAGAACGCTGTCGGTGCTCCACGAAACGATGCGGGCGATGATGCGAGCCGACTCCGCGAGCGAGATTCACGATCTCGTGGTCTGGGCGGCGAGCGACCTGCTTTCGGACTCGCGCGTCGTGAGCTACCGTTTCGACGTGGAGGAGTTTCGCCTCCGACCGACAGCACACAGCCCACGGACGACGGAGTTCGTCGAATCGCACCGCAGAATCGAGGGCGGGCCGATCCACTCGGCGTTCGTCGAGGGGTCGGTCGTCCGCGACGAGGAGGTCACCGCGATCCCGCTCGGCTCACACGGCGTGTTCGCGTTTCTCGGGGAGGTCGATGAGGACTCGCTTTCGATCGCGCGCGTGCTCTGTGACGATGCGGAGGCCGCCCTCGATCGGACCGCCCGCGAGGGGGTGTTGCGAACCCAGAGCGATCGACTCCGGCGAGCGAACGAGGAACTCGAACGGCTCAACCACGTCACCGATCTCATGCGGGATGTGACCGATGCGCTCGTGCGGGCGACCTCCCGTGAGGAGATCACGACGACCGTCTGTGAGCGTCTTGCGAGCGCAGATCAGTACTGCTGTGCGTGGGTCGGCGAGGGCGAACCGCTCGCGCCGACCGCGTGGGCCGGCATCACCGAATCCGCGATCGGCGGAATCGATCACGCCGAATCGCCCGCTGGGCGGGCGCTGGAGACCGGCGAGGCGGTTCTCGATCGGGTCAGTTCGACGCCAGTCCACCCGAACGGGGCGGAGACGCTCGCGAACGAGGGGCGATCGGTGTTGGCCGTTCCGATCATCCATCGCGATCGAACCTACGGCGTGTTGAGCGTCTGTGCGGACGGGACACCGGCGTTCGGTGCGGACGAACGCGCTGTTCTCGCCGAGCTCGGGGAGACGATCGGTTACGCGATCCGTGCGATCGAGACGAGAAACGCCCTGGCGAGCGACAGCGTCACACAGCTTCAGTTCGCTATCGAGGACGCAGAAAGCCTCCCGGCGACGATCGCGGCCGAGTTCCGGTTCGATCATCGGGGGATCGTCCCCCGATCCGACGGCTCTATCCGGTGGTTTCTGTCCGTCGATGCGCCACCGGAGCGAATCGAAACGGTCCTCTCGGCTATCGATCGCGTCGAATCCGTCAGCTTCGTCGCAACCGAGGGACCGACGCTGCTCGAATCTGTCGTCAGCTCGCCGTGTCTCCTGACACCCTTTCTCGAACACGCGACAACTGTCACCTCGGTTTCTGCAACCGCCACGGAGACGACCGTTAGCGCAGAAACCGCCTGCAAGGACGACGTTAGAGGGATCAGTGAGGCGCTCGAATCGAGATACGAGAACGTCGAACTGGTCGGACGACGGGACCGGGAGCGCCCGCCGCAGTCCCGCGAGGAGCGCCGAGAAGCGATCACGCACGAGCTGACCGACCGCCAGCGCGAGATCCTGACGATCGCACACGCCAGTGGCTACTTCGAGACGCCGAGACAGTGTACGGGTGCGGAGCTTGCGGCGCGCCTCGACATCAACCGCTCGACGTTTCACCGCACCCTCCGAGCGGCGGAACGGGCTGCGTTCGATGCCCTGCTGGAGTGAATGCGGCCAATTTTGCGGAAGGTGCAACTGGTTGCAGCCCACCGTTTTGTTAGTGGCGGGAGTTCGGTTGACTGCTGTGTCGCTCGGAACAGAATGTCAGAGGCACTACGCGACGCGTCACAGCACACCGTCCGCGGCAAAACGGGGCGAAAACTGCGGTGTGTAGTAAAGAGGGTCGCTCTCCGGTTCGGAATCGACGGCGCTCGTACGTCCACCTCCTCACACGCTGTCACTCGATCTATCGGGTCGTTCGCTCGCGTTCGAAGAACATCTGCATGCCAGAGAGTGCGTCGTTCGCTTCGGTACGATTTGCTTCGAGGTTTACAGCGACCTCCTCGGAGAGATCGAGGTCGGCGGCGAGCAACAGGAGTTCATCGAGGATCGTGATCTCGATGCGCTCGTTCAACGTTCCGATCCGGAGGACGCCGATATCACGGAGTTCGTCGGTTCGAACGTCGGTGACGAACTCGTCCTTCTCGGCGAGAAGCCCCTCCATGAGCGAACTGCCGTGCTGTTCGGGTTCGGCCCCGATCGCCTCGAAGACCGCCTCGATCCGGTGGATCTGCTCGATGGTGTCCTCGCGATGACCCGAAAACAGGTCGCGTACGTCCTCGCTCGTTGCGGCCTCGGCGAGATCGCCGTGAAGATCGAGAATCTCGTGTTCGGCGTGGTAGAGCTTGCCCAGTTCGCGCTCGAACAGGTCGCGTGTCGTTTCGAGAGCCATTGCCCCGAATTGGGTCGGCGTCGGCTAATCGTTTATCCTACAGGTCGTCCTCGTCCGACGGTGTTCCTTCGAACAGCATCGTGCGGACCTGCTCCTGTATCTCGGACGTATCGACCGCCTCGCTCTCTATGAGGTAGCCCAGTTCGGTCGGCGAGAGCTCCTCACCCGCTTCGAGTCGGCCAAGAAGGTCCGAAGACGACAGTCGTGTTGCCGCGATGTCGAGCGAGACGCTTTCGACGAGAACGGCATCCTTCCGTCCGGCGTGGGACACCGCCTCGGTCAGCAGTCGATCGACGAGCGCATTCTCGACGGCGTCGGAACCCATTCCGTCGGTGACTCCGGCGTTATAAAGGAGGAAGGCGAGTCCATCGCGAACCCCGTTTTCGAGAGCCGCATCCGCAAACCGCTCGTAACGTTCGTCGGAACTGCTTCCGAAGAGCTTCGCCCGCTCGCGCTCTTCGAGATGAGCAAAGAGGATCGAAAAGTCGAGCATGGAGTTGTACAGCCGTTCGCGGATGTCCTTTCTCCGCTGATAGCGCTGCTGTTTTGCGTGCTCGCCCTCGTAGACCTTCTCGCCGGTGAGCCACCGGCGATCCTCGGTCGTCAGCATCGCGTTCTTCCGACTGGTCATGGTAAGGAGGGCGGTCCGCGGACAGGTATACTGTTGGTTGTAACGACAGTGTAAGACATCTATCACCGTGAAGTGAACAAAATTCTATTTACCGAATTTGAGATAAATATCTCGGCTCGTAGTCGTCATATTGAACGGGGTGCGATCACGGACGAAACCGGAGTCAAGACGGAAACGACGTATCGCGGTGAGGCGAGTCGCGCGAAACTGATCGGAATCAGCACGTTTTCGTACTCTGACCCTGTATTTATACGGTGTGGGTCCGTATCGCGCCCCATGACCCGAATCGCGTTCGTCTGTGCGGGAAACGCCGGCAGAAGCCAGATGGCGACCGCGTTCGCGGAACGCGAGCGCGATAATCGAGAACTCGATATCGAACTCGTCACAGGGGGCACTGATCCGGCCGATCACGTCCACCAAGAGGTGATCGACGTGATGAACGAGGAAGGGATCGACATCAGTGATCGGGAGCCGCGCGAAATCACGTCCGAAGACATCGAAAGCGCAGCCTACGTCGTTACGATGGGCTGTTCGATCGACGGCGTCCAACCGGAAGGGTGGGAGGGCGAGACCGAAACGTGGGAGATCCCCCATCCGGACGGCGACGCTGAGGCGGTGCGCGCACAGCGCGACGAGATCGAGCACAGAGTCAAGGAGTTTCTCGAGAGGATCGGATCCAAACCTGTAGATCGGCCTCATCGAACGAGATGAGCTTGGGCGTCCGAAGCCAGCGATTCAAATAGAGTTACTGGAAACGTAAATATATTTACCGGGGCCGTTCAACCCATCGTATGGAGCCGAACACGCTGTCGCTATCGAGAACGTCTTCGACGACGCGGGACGGCGACAACGACTCGACCGTCGGAATCGAAGCCGAGTCCTTCATTGTGAGTGCGAACGATCGCCAGATATGAGTACGAAAGAGGAGACTCCCGACGCCTTCTCGACCTACCGGCAGTTCTTCTCCTTGGAGCGGGACGTAATCGTGCTCTCACTTGCGATGTTCGCCTTCAGTCTGGGCTTTCAGATGACCAGTCGCTACATTCCCGAGTATATGGCCGCACTCGGGGCCAGCGCATTCGTTATCGGCCTCTTTGGGACTGCGGGGAACATCATCAGTGCGGCCTACCCCTACCCCGGTGGCGCGCTCTCCGATCGGATCGGCTCGCGAATCAGCCTCACTGTGTTCGGACTGCTCTCCAGTCTTGGCTTTCTGTTCTGGCTCGTCGCGCCGAACCTCGGAACGATCGTTATCGGAGGCATCGTCCTCGAACCGTGGATCTGGATCTTCGTCGGGCTGTTTTTAGCTCAAGCATGGAAATCCTTCGGGCTGGGTGCGACCTTCGCCATCGTCAAACAGGCTGTGCCCCCCTCACAGCTCGCACGCGGCTTTGCGAGCACCGAGGTGTTCCGACGATCGGCCTTCCTCGTCGGCCCACTGATCGCCTCGGGTGTGCTCTACCTGTTCGTGGATTTTGCTGTGGGTTTTCAGTACGTGCTTGCGATCGCCCTTTTCTTCGGCGTCGTCGCTACGGCCGCCCAGCACTTCCTCTACGAAGCCGATGAGGACTCGTTCGGAAAGGAGTTCGAAGGAATCGTCCAGATCAGAAACGATCTCCGGGACCTCCCTCCGGAGCTTCGGCCCCTGCTCGTCGGCGATACCCTCGTCCGGTTCGCCAACGGAATGGTCTACGTCTTCTTCGTGATCGTCATCACGCAGTTTCTCGAAGTCGGGCTTACAGTCGGCACGGTCGAACTCTCGCCGGCGGTCTTTTTCGGCGTCCTCCTCGCCATCGAGATGGTCGTTGCCCTGATATCGATGCCACCGGCTGCGAAGTTCGCAGAGCGCGTAGGATTAAAACCGGTCGTCGCGCTCGGCTTTTTCGTGTATGGCGTGTTTCCGGTCTTTTTGATCTTCGCGCCTGCGAACGCAT
>JADFQH010000092.1:5548-9904 GCA_022561895.1 Methanobacteriota archaeon
CACCTTCGGCATTCCGGCCACCTCGCCGGAGACCGGGTACGGCTACATTCGGCGGGGTGAGCCGCTGGAGGGCGGGTCTGTGCCTTCGTCGGTCCCGCAGAGCGCGATACGGGAGGGCGCGTCTCGGGGGCGTACTACCTCGTTCGCAACCTGATCGTGATCCCGAGTGCGGCCCTCGGAGGGCTGATCTACGGCGGTCTCTCGATACCGGGCACTGATCTCGCCTATGGTAGCAGCCCCACCGTGGCCTTTACGCTCGCGAGCGTGATCGGTCTCGTCGGCACGGTGTACTTCCTCGCCTACGGGCGGGAGTTCGAAGCCTATATGTAGAAAAACAGATGTGATCGCTGTGCTGTCAGAGGCACGAACCACTCCGCATATGTTCGTAGGTACTGACGACCCATAACCGACGGTGCTTGCATTCGCAGCTCGGTTAGTCGCTCGGCGTCACCTCTGACCTGCGCTCGATGACACCCTCGGTCCACGTTCCTCGGAGGAACCACCCACACGTCGTGAGCGCACTCAGCACATACGAGATTGCAACGGCGTACCAAACCCCAGTGACGCCCATGCCGACCCACGCGAGCAGGACGAATGCAATTGGAAGGCGATAGAGCCAGAGCTCCTGAATCGAAAACACCATCGCGAGTTTGGTGCTGCCGCTTCCCCGAAACCCGCCGAGGGCGATCTGGAACACGCCTAAAAAGACGTAGGCCGGTCCCGCGATGGTGATGTAGGCCGCGCCGATGTCGATCACGTTCTGTTCGGCGCTGCCGCCCTCGGCGGCGAGGAAGAAGCCGACGATCGCCTCTGCGAAGGGGTAGGCCGCCCCGATCACGACGACGAACACGGAGACGACGAGCGCGCCGCTCATGAACACCGCCCGCTTTGCACGATCGACCTGATCGGCCCCGAGATTCTGGCCGACGACCGTTTCGGTCCCCCGAGCCAGTCCGAGCGCGGGCAGGAACATGAGCGAGGAGAGCCGGTTAACAATACCGTAGGCCGCGACCGCGTCGTCGCCCGCGATGGCGATGATCGCGGTCAGCGCGCCGATCCCGATCGCCCGAAGGCTCTGTTCTGCGGCGGTCGGCGCGCCGATGTCGAGGATCTTATACACCGTCTCGAAATCGAGTCTGAGATCCTCGAGGCTGGGTTTGAGTCCGACCCGGCCGCTAAAGAGCAGGTAGAGACCGACGCCGGCGGCCGTCGCGCGGGCGAAGACGGTTGCGATCGCCGCGCCGATTACCCCATACCCCTCGAAGCCGGTGAGATCATACAGTGTGGTTTCGAGCCCCGAGAGGCCGACCCAAGAAAAGATTGGGTTGTCCGCAAAGCCGAGAATCAGGAAGGGGTCGAGGACGACGTTGATGAGGACACTGATTCCCATGAGATACAACGGTGTCCGGGTGTCCCCCCAGCCCCGCGAGAGGGCGTCGAAGATGAAAAACCAGAACATGAAAACGATACCTAAAAAGACGATCCGGGTGTACTGAACAGCATACGTATGGGGTGCTGTTCCCGGCGTCGCGCCCACGAGGACGAGCAGCCACGGCGTCATGACGTAGCCGACGACCGCGAAAACGGCGGCAACGAGCGTCACAAAGGAGAGCGTCTGACCGGCGACGTGGTGGCTCTGGAGGATGTTCCCCGCGCCCTTGTTCTGTGAGACGAGGATGGTTCCCGCGACCGTGAGCCCGCCACCGACGCTCACCATCAGGAAGACGATCACCCACGCATACGAGAGCGCGGCGACCGCGTCAGCGCCCAGCCGGCCGACCCAGTAGGTGTCCGCGAGGTTGTAGCCGACGTTCAGCACTTGGGAGCCGACGATCGGTGCGGAAAGCACGACCAAGGGTTTGAAGAGCGCCCCCTCGGTGACGTTGACCGAGCGATCGCGCTCGGTCATTCGGCGCTCACGATGTCGTCCAACACGTACTCGTAGAGGGCGTCGCGAACGGCGGCGGCGTAGCCCGCCTCCGCGAGGGTGGCCTGGCGGATGCGCGCGCCGTCCATCGTCGCGAAGACGAGACGGGCGATCGACTCGGGATCGACGTCCGAGCGGAATTCTCCACTCTCGATTCCCGCCTCGACGATCTCGACGATGGTCTCTCTGACCAGCCGATCGCTTCTGGCGAGCTGCTCGCGGTAGGCCTCCGTGTAGGGGGCCTGCGAACGGAGCTCTAATAGAGCGATATGGAACGCCGTCCGGTCGTCCTCCTCGGGTGCGAAGACGAACCAGTCGACGAACTCTTCGAGGCGCTTTTCGGGCGGGGCCTCCGCGTTCTCCGCGCGTTTTTCTTCGAACTCTTCGAGGAGAAACTCGATAAACGCGACCAGCAGGTCCTCTTTCGTGTCGAAATGGTAGTGGAGAAGCGACTTGCTCTTATCGAGCTCGTCGGCGATATCCTGCATCGTCAGCGCCGCATAGCCGTGTTCACAGAGCGCCCGATAGGTCGCCTCCATGATCGCTTGCCGCGTGTCCGTCCGCTCGGTCCCGGTCATTGACTGACTAGTCAGTCAGTTTCGAATATAGGGGTTTCGATCCCAGTAATTTCATTCGACCCGTCCGTCTAACGAAGCTGTGGTCGCACACAGCCGGCTCCGCGGAGCGCTCGGGATCGTACTGTTCGTGGCGATCCTCACGGCAGCGGTCGCACTCGGCCCCGAGCGGGTCGTTTCGACCCTGTTGGCGCTCGATGGGTCGCCGTGGCTCGTTCCCATCCTCTTTGCACTCTACCTCGTGCGGCCGTTCGTGGGCTGGCCCCACAGCCCCTTTCCGGTCGCGGCGGGCTTTTACTTCGGGCTCGTGGCCGGGAGCGCCGTTGCGTTCGTCGGGCTGGTGCTGACCTGTCTGCCGCCCTTTGCGGTCGGCCGGTATCTCCGCGAGGATCGGGGGGCACTGAGTCGGCTGGGCGAGGTCGGCGAGGGGTTCACCGAGACGACCGGCGAGGCGCGGGCGGTCGCGAGCGCGCGGCTCCTGCCGATCCCCGCCGACCTCGTTTCCTATGGGGCGGGCGTCGCCGACGTGAAAACGAGATCGTTCGCGCTCGGGACGTTCGTGGGGGATCTGCCGTGGCTGCTCGGGCTGGTGTTCGTCGGTACGCAGATAGAGACGCTGACGACCGAGGGGATCGACGCGCTGCCGACAGCCGCGATCGTGGTGCTCGCGCTGATCGGGCTGGCGCTCATCGGAAAACCGCTGTACGAGCGTTTTCAGGCGGACTAATCCGCGGACGGAGCGCCAGTGAGCGGGCGAATCGCGTCGGTCTGCGTGCCGTCACCCGGTGGATCGAATCGCTCGGGGTGGAGTGCGCTCGCAACGAGTTCGAGCGAGTCGATCAGTCGAGAACTCGGCCGGTTGAGGTAGGCGGAGCCGTCCATCACGAAAACGCGGTTCTCGCGGACGGCGGTGAGATCCGACCAGCCCGCCCGTGCTGTGAGCTCCTCGACGTTCGCCATCGTCTGCTCGACCTCGAACCCACAGGGCGCGATCACGAGTGTTTCGGGATCGTACTCCCTGACCTGCTCCCACTCGACTGGCGTCGAGGCCTCGCCGGCTTCGACGATTCCGTACTCGCCGCCCGCGATCTCGAAGATCTCGGGCACCCAGTGGCCGCCGACCATCGCGGGGTCCATCCAGTCGATATCCAGGACCCGCGGGCGTTCGGCGGGATCCTCGGGAGCCGCCGCTCGGACGCGCTCGACCCTGCTTTCGAGCTCCGAGACGAGTGCTGTCGCGCGCTCCGAACGACCGAGCGCCCGTCCGATACGCTCGATATCCGAAAAGACATCCTCCAAACTATGGGGATCGGTAGTGAGAATCTCGCAGTCGAGATCCAACTGCTCGACGGCCTCTCGGACGAGGACGGTGTCGACCGCACAGACTGCACAGATTCCTTGCGTGACGATTAGGTTCGGGTCTGCGTGCGCGAGTTTTTCGGTATCGATCGCGTAAACGCCGCCCGCTCGCTCGGCTTCGAGGACCTGCTCGTCGATCGTCGCGCTGTCGGCCGTTTCGTCGACGCTCGAACGGGTGATCGTCGGCAGATCGTGGATTTCGGGTGGGTAGTTACAGCTATGGGAGACTCCTGCTGGCGTGACGCCGAGCGCGGCCACGATCTCGGTGGCCGAGGGAAGCAGCGTAACGACGTTCATGCTCCCTGTAGGGGATCGTGGGCTATAGCTTCCGGGACCGATGGGGACTTCGGGGCGGGCCGAGGAGGGGTGAGTAATGGGACGGTGGAGCTACCGAGCGACGGTCATCACGCTGTGTACGCTCGCCTTCTTCGCGACGATGGTCGCCCGGCTCGTTATTAGTCCCGTGGTCCCCGCGATCGAGACCGAGTTCGGGGT
>JADFQH010000093.1 GCA_022561895.1 Methanobacteriota archaeon
AGACCTTGTCCACCGGGAAGTTGCTTTCGAACATGCAACGGCCGGGGCCGAACTGCTGGATACAGTGGTCCATGAGTGGGCCCAGTGCTTCCGCCAACTCCTCGGAGCCGACGGCGGTCTCGCCTCTCGTCTCCAGTTTGTAGAAGATCTCGAAGTCGAACTGGCTGACTATCTCCTCCATAACTCGCAACGTCTCCGTGATCTCGCGTTCGATCTGATCGGGGCGGATGAAGGCGTGGCCGTCGTCCTGAGTCATCCCACGTACACGAAGCAGACCGGAGAGCTCGCCCGATTGTTCGTTGCGATAGACGTTGCCGAACTCGGAGAACCGTATGGGAAGATCCCTGTAGGATCGAACCTGCTGGTCGAAGATGTATGCGTGGTTCGCGCAGTTCATCGGCTTCAGGCCGTATTCGGTACTGTTTTCTGATTGAGAATCGGTTCCGGCGCTCTTTTGTTCCCATGCGAACATCTCGTCGTCCTCCTTGAACGCGTCGTAGTGACCCGTTGGTTTCCAGAGTTCGGCCTTGTTGAGTTCGGGCGTCCTGACTTCTTCGTAACCCAGTTCGTCGTTCTGGGTACGGATGTACTCTTCCAGTTCGCGCCGAATCGTCATTCCGTTGGGGTGGAAATGGGGACAGCCCGGTGAGTGATCGGGTACAGAGAAGAGATCCATCTCGCGGCCGATCTTTCTGTGATCGCGCTCTTTTGCCTGCTCGCGCCGGTCGAGGAACTCCTCGAGTTCGCTTTCGGTGGAGAACGCCGTCCCGTACACGCGCGTGAGCATCTCGTTTTCCTCACTGCCGCGCCAGTAGGCTCCCGAGATTTCGAGCAAGGCAAAGCCGCCGATTTCGCCCGTCGAGGGGATGTGGGGGCCCCGACAGAGGTCGCGGAACTCGGCCTGTTCGTAGAACGAAACCGGATCTTCGCCCGCAGCCTCCTCATCCAGAATTTCGCGTTTGAACGGGTTTTTCTCGTAGTATTCGAACGCCTCATCCCTCGCTATCTCGACGCGTTCGATCGGGAGGTCCTCGGCGATGATCTCCTCTGCTTCGGCGCTGATTTCCTCCAAGTCGGCCTCGTCGAGATCCACTCCGTAGATATCGTAGTAAAACCCCTGGTCGGTCCACGGGCCGATGGTGAGTTTCGCGTCGGGGTGCAAGCGCTGGAGAGCTTGTGCGAAGACGTGGGCCGCAGAGTGGCGCAGCGCGTCGATATACTCGTCGCTTCCGTCCGTAACGATCTCGATTTCGGCGTCAGCCTCGATCGGGTGTTCCTTGGCGACGAACTCGCCGTCAAGGACGCCGGCAACGGTGTCGCGCCCGAGACCGGGACCGATCTCGTAGGCGACGTCCTCGACCGTCGAACCGGCCTCGACGGAGAGTTCAGATCCGTCGGGCAGGGTTACGGTAACGCTCATACCTACCCTGAGCTATGGTGGCGTAAATAAGCGTTTATCCGGTCTCCCGTCGATGGCGCATCCCCGGCTGTGCCTGGAATGCGCCATGAAATACGCTCCGACATCGACATTTATTCGATATTGTTTCTATCCGTTGAAATAACACCTATGGTACTGTATCAATACCGAGTACGTACACAATTGAATTATGATGAATCGACGCTACATCGCGGTCGCGCTCGTCTGTTTCGCCATCGTTCTCGCTGGCTGTACCGGCTGGGGTACCGATGGACCAGCCGAGGGGGACGATCCCGAACCCGACGAAGCGGACGCACTCGAAGGCGCACAGGACGACACGAACGACGCCGACGGCGAGGACGCTGCCGATAGCGATGATGCGGGTGATACAGAAGAGAGTGATGAGACCGATGACGGCGATGGCGACGCCGATGTTGAAAGCGACGAGGACACGGATTCGGCGGGCGACACTGATGACGGGGATACGTCGAGCGAGAGCGCCGACGCAGGAGACGCCGAAGACACGGATGACGCCGAGGATGAATCCTCGGACAGCGAGGACGGTGATGGTGCTGGCGAGCCAGCAGACGACGACAGCGACGCTACCGACGCCAGTGATGACGATTCGAGCGATGAATCGGACGACAGCACCGCCGATGAATCCGACGGGACGGATGATTCCAGTGAATCCGACGACGCGGACGACACGGACGAGAGCGCTGAAAACGGTGACGAGAGCGACGAAAGTGATGACGGAAGCGAGTCCGACGAATCGGATGAATCGGACGAATCGAACGGGACAGACGACGGTGAGAACGGCGAGAACGGTGGTGACAGCGACGGAGACGATGAGACCGATCAGAACGGCGACAACAGTGAGGATGGAACGGACGACAACGACACCGAGACACATACGCTGACGGTTGAAACCGGCGAGAACGGCGCTAACGGCGCTGTGATTGCCGTCGAAGGGGACGATTACAACGAGACGAAAGTGGTCGATGAGCACCACGATCACTCACACGGCGTTGCCGAATTCGACCTTCCCGCCGGTGAGTACGTCGTCCACGGCGTCGACGAAAACGGCGACGAGCAGACCGAGTACGTGAATCTCACTACCGATGAGACGGTCGATCTCCACACGTTGCAGAGCGAATGGCCCGACGCCGTCGATTTCGATGTGGTCGTTGAAGACGAAGACGGCGAGCCTGTCAACGATGCGCATATTCAGCTAGACGGAATGGCGGCGTTGCCTGACGGGACGACGCCGGTGTACGAGACGGAGACCGGGGACGACGGTGTTGGGAGCGGCAACGTCTATGCAGGAACGTACGATTTGAGCGTTCATCACGGGGATTTCAACGTATATGACGAGGAGATCGTGATCGATGGGGACGGCGATGAGTTCATCGTCGAACTCGAAGAAACGGTTGGAGACGATGAGGAGTCGGACGACACAGCGTTGCTGGTTGCCCCGTAGCTCTCGGTTTTGGTTCCTGTTCGGTAGGTGATTCCACGGGCTATGGAGAGGCAAAAAGCCTATAACTCAGACGTGGCTATCGACTACTAGGATGACAGTACAATTTGCCCCGTTGTTCGGGCCGATCCCAGGCGGGATCGAACTGGCAGTGATCGTGCTCATCGCGGTCCTGCTCTTCGGTGCGAACAAAATTCCCAAGCTCGCCCGCTCGACCGGGCAGGCGATGGGTGAGTTCCAGAAAGGCCGCGAGGAGATCGACCAAGAGCTAAAGGAGATGCGCGACGGCGCGACCGGCAGCCTCGACGAGGACGAACCCGAACCCGAGATCGGTGCGGACGACGAAAGCGAGATGGGAACCGATGAACCCACCGCCGAGATGGAATCCGATTCCGGTGCGAATCTCGAAACCGAGACCGAACAGAACCAGTAATCGTTTCTTTTCCGACGCCCTGAGTTCCGACCGGGGGCGTGTGGCCTAGCGGATAGGGCGGAAGGTTCCTAACCTTCAGATCGTGGGTTCAAATCCCATCACGCCCGCTCCTTTCAGTCGGGCGTTCTTGACTGCCACTCGCTTCGCTCACGACAGTCCCATCACACCCGCGCCGTTTTGCCGCTCGTGTGAATGGTCAGCGGCAGTTTTACTACGCCAGTTTCCTGCGGGCAGCGAAAGGGATACGAGCAGTTCGGTACAGATGGCTCGCCGATCCGCTTGCGTTAAAAACGATATGGAGGGGCTACCGACGGTCCCCAGCGGGCCATAGACACGCTACGTGCTGAGTAGCGCAACCCGGAGTACACGCTACTCCAATGTCAATCTTCTCGATCAAAAATCAGCGGAAAAGAACGCCAGAACACCGAAACTACTTGCCGACGATCTGCGCCATGATGGTTCGCAGTCGGAGTGGCCGATCCGCGGTCGTTTTGCTGCCGTATCCGTCTAGCGCTGTGCCTGCGTTCTCGATATGCTGTGTTCGTGCCATAGTTACTCGGATTATAGTAAGACCGTTAGCAACTTAACAGTTTTTGGAGGGAACGATCATCAAGAAACCACCCTCGTTTCGTGGTCGAAAACGTCTGTCCGGGTTTTCGCGAGCGTGCTCTCCATTCCCCGGCACCATTGCTCTCTTGTGGAGAAACCGACCGAAACTCTTTTTTACGTATGTGTTAGTTATACGTTCAATGTCCACGGACGAGGTCGACGGGAGCGATGGCGGTCCCGTCTCGCCGACGGGGGTTTCGGACACGACCGTCGAGGATCGTCCCGAACGGCTCGCGAAGAACGTTTCCCGTGGTGCGTCGAACGCGAACCGCTTGAAAGCGTATCTCGACCCCGACGAACTCGTCACCAAGGATCTCTACACGTGGGAGCACGTAAAGCGGAAATACCACTACGAACCCGACGGCTCGCCCCCGCTCGACGCCGAGGGCGATCCAGTCCCGTTCGACGCCGGCGAACTGCTTGGATTCGAGCCGGAGCGAACGGAGGAACTCCTCTCGGGGGCCGAGACCCGTGCGAGTGCGCTGTTCGACATCGTCGACGAGCGAACCGTCGATGTGAACCCCGATCTCGACGAGGACGCCTTTTTTTCTTCGGACGCGACGCCGACGATCACCACCCGATACGATCTCGAAAAGGCGGTTCCGATGGAGAAAAAGAGCCACTTCGAGGAACGAGAGCGCTACTGGGTGAACGAACCCTACTCGTTCGTTATCGTCTTTCACTCCCGGAAGGAAAACGAGATCAAGTACTACGTGATAGAGCCGTACCTCAACCCCATCGAGGGAGAGCTGAAGGGTTTTCTTACCGGTAAACTTCGAACCGCGATCAAGTACACCGACGACGAAGTGCAAGTCGAGGGCGACCAAGAGGAGCGAAAAGCCGTGATCGAGCGCGAGACGCGCCACCTACTCGACCGGTACGATCTGCTCGAACGATCCGAAAGGGGACTGTTCGAGCGCGCCCGTTCGTTTCTCGGGACCAGTGAGGAAACCAGTTCATCATCCAACGATGCCGTCCGCCCGGAGCCGGCGATCCTCGCGGACGATTCCGAAACGGTGACCGACTCCCAGATCACGAAGCTGCTCTACTACTTAAAACGGGATTTCATCGGGTACGAGCGGATCGATCCCGTAAAACACGACATCAACGTCGAAGACATCTCGTGTGATGGGTACGACTCGCCCGTTTTCGTCTACCACACCGACTACGAGCAGATCATTACGAACGTCCGCCACGGCAAGGAGCGCCTCGACGATTTCGTGGTGAAACTGGCCCAGCGTTCGGGCAAGGGGATCAGCAAACGCCGTCCGCAGGTCGACGCCACGCTTCCCGACGGCTCGCGCGCCCAGCTCACCCTCGGCCGCGAAGTGTCCGATCACGGGACGAACTACACGATCCGGCAGTTCAAGGATGTCCCCTTTACGCCGATCGACCTGATCAACTGGCACACGTTCAGTTTGGAGGAGATGGCGTTTCTCTGGCTCTGTATCGAGAACCACAAATCCCTCATTTTCGCCGGCGGGACCGCAAGCGGGAAAACGACGAGTTTGAACGCCGTTTCTCTTTTTATCCCCTCGAATGCAAAGATCGTCTCGATCGAGGACACCCGCAAGGTCGAACTCCCGCAGCGAAACTGGATCGCCTCGGTGACGCGGCCCTCGTTTTCCGATGGTGACGGCGGCGATGTCGACGAGTTCGATCTGCTCGAAGCGGCCCTCCGACAGCGCCCCGACTACATCGTGATGGGCGAGATCCGTGGCGAGGAAGGAAGAACATTATTTCAGGTCATGTCGACGGGTCACACCACCTACACCACCTTCCACGCCGATTCGGTTGGCGAGGTCCTCAAACGATTCACGACCGATCCGATCAACGTCTCGAAGACGATGTTTACGGCGCTGGATCTCGTCTCGGTCCAGACCTCGACGCGGGTGCGGGGCCGGAAGGTCCGGCGAAACAAATCGCTCACCGAGATCAACCATTACGATGCGGAACACGACGAGATCAACGTCAGAGACGTCTATCAGTGGCAAGCGGAGTCGGACAGATTCCTCGAAGTCGGCGAGTCGAACACGTTGTCTGAAATCCGCTTCGACCGCGGGTGGAGCCACGAGGAGTTAGCGGAACAGCTACTCGTTCGCAAGGCCGTTCTCGCCTACCTCATCGACAACGGCCTGAACGAGTACCGGCAGGTGGCGGCGACGCTTCAGGCCTTTATCAACGATCCCGAGACGATCATCGGGCTGATCGCGAACGACGAACTCGCCGAGAGTCTGGAGGATCTCCGGTCGATGGAGAGCGTTCTGATCGATGTCGAACCCGAAACGGAGGCGCTCGTTCCTCGGCCCGATCCCGACGAGGGGACCGCGGAGTTAGCACGCACGATCCTCAAACGGACCGACGAACGACTGTTCGAGGCGTATCGTGACTCCTCGGGATCGCTCGAAGACGCACTCAGCTCGGAGTTCTCGTGGGAAGGAGAGGACGTTCCGTGAGTTTCGGCCTGAAGGGCAGTAACAAGGATCGCCTCGGCGATGCCTTCTACCCCCTCTATCGAGTGCTGTTCGGCGAGGACAGCCAGTTCGCCGCGGAGTTCCAGACGACGCTCAAACAGGCCCGGATGGGCGATACCGTCGAACACTATCTCTCTCGCTCGCTCGCCTACGGCGTGCTCGCCGGTGGCCTGTTGTGGACTCTTGGAACGTTTCTGGGTTATGCGCTCTTTGCAACGGGGCTTGTGTCGCCCCCGATCGTTGGCGTTCCGATCTCGAACGAGCAGTTAGTAGAACTGCTGATCGCGACGCGCATCCCGTCGTTGATCGTTGTGACGGGACTTCTCTTCGGTTCCGTTGGCTTCGCCCTCGCCTTCGGAGCCTTTCTCGCGATCCCGTATTCCAGAGTGTCGACACGGAAACGCGAGATCAACATGCTGCTCGCCGATTCTGTCGCGTTCATGTACGCGCTGTCGGTCGGCGGGCTAAACCAGTTGGAGATTCTCGAAGCGATGGCGAAAGCCGACGATACCTACGGCGAGGTGAGCAGGGAGTTCCAGGGAATCGTCCAGGAAACTGAATACTTCGACACCGACTACCGGACCGCGATCCGCAATCAGGCCATCGAAACACCTTCGGACGAACTCGGTCAGTTCCTGACCGATATGCTCTCGATCATCAACTCGGGGGGTGATATGACGCGGTTTTTCGAGGACAAGAAGGAAAAACACATGCGCACCGCAAAACAGCAAGAGGAACTCACCTTGGAGACGCTCGAACTCTTCGGGGAGATGTACATGACCCTCTCGCTGTTTCCCCTCCTCCTGATAATTATCCTCGTCATCATGAGCATGCTCGGGGAGGCCTCGGAGTTCATGCTCTATGCGACCGTGTATGCGCTGATCCCGCTCGTCGGGATCGGGTTTCTCGTCCTCGTCTCGACGGTGAAACGCGACGAACCGGGCGATGGCTATCTGCGCGCCGAGGACGGGACCGTCGACTCGACCGGGCGAAACCCGCTGTTCGGTCTCGGTCTCGTCGAGCGCTACACCGGGGAGTTCGGCGTGTTCGACCGGATCGAGCGCCGGGAAGGAACCTACGAGACGGCAAAGCTCCTCCGGCGGCCCCACATCTTTTTCAGGGACCACCCGACCTACACCCTCCTGCTTACTCTTCCGGCTGCGATTGCCGTACTCGGCGTCGCCGTCGCCGCGGGGACCGCACCCCTCTCGTGGAACGGCTTCGTCGACTCACCCGTCTGGGCGACCTTCCTCTGGGTCTACGTCCCCGTCTACGTGATCTGCGTGCCGCTTGCGGCCTTCAGGGAGTGGAACGTCCACTCGCGAACGGCGATCACGGGATCGCTTTCCGATACCCTCCGCAAGCTATCGAGCGCGAACGACACCGGGATGACGCTGCTCGATTCCATCAAGGTGGTTGCCGATACCTCCTCGGGCAAACTCGCCCGCGAGTTCGACGTGATGTACACGAAGGTCGCCTACGGAACGAGCCTGCAGGGTGCGCTCACCGAGTTCAACAACAAGTATCACATTCCTCGTCTTGCCCGCACGGTAAAGCTCATCAGCAAGGCCCAAGAGGCCTCCAGCCAGATCACGGCCGTCCTGACTACTGCGGCACAGGCGAGCGAGAATCAGGACGATATCGATCGCGAGCGGATCTCGCGCACGAGGATGCAGGTCGTCATCATCATCATGACCTACCTCACCCTGCTCGCGGTGATGGCGATCCTGAAAACCCAGTTCCTCGACGTGATGAGCGGGTTGGACACGAACGGCGCCGGTGCGGGCGGAGGCGGAGCGGGGGCGGATGTCGGCGGTGGCGGTCCCGACTTCGGCGGTGGGGTCGACACCGGTCTCTTGTCGTTGCTCTTCTTTCACGCGGTGACGATGCAGGCGATCCTTTCGGGGCTCATCAGCGGGTATATGCGCGATGCGGACATCCTGAGCGGAATCAAGTACGTCGTGATCCTGATGACGATCGCCCTCGGGGTCTGGGTGGTGGTCGACTGATGGAAGAGCGAGGACAGGCCGAACTCGTGGGGGTCGTCCTCCTGATCGGTTTGACGATCCTCGGAACGACCGCGATCGTCGTCCTCGGAACGGGAACGATCGCGGACTCACGAGCCGATTCGGAGATTCAAAGCACCGAACACGCGATGACGCTGTTCGACTCGAAGGCCGCGAACGTCGCCCTCGGCGAGTCGAGCGTTCAAACAGTGCAGTTCGGACGAACGGGCGGACAGTTTGCAATAGAAGAAGACGTGGGGACGATGCGAATCGAACATCGGACCGAAGACGGAAGCGAGCCGGTCGATTGGGGGGGCTGCGGGACCGAGAGCGGTGTTTGTGAGATCGATCTCGGAACATTGGTGTACACACACGGCGGAACCGAGATCGCCTATCAGGGTGGCGGCGTCTGGAAACACCAGAACGGCGGAACGACGATGGTCTCCCCGCCGGAGTTTCATTATCGTGGCGAGACGCTGACGCTTCCGATCGTGACGATGAGTGGCGAAGGAACTGCGAGCGGCGGTCCAGCGGCGACGGTTCGATCGGAAGCCGACAGACCTGCGCCGGTGTACACCGGTGCGATTGACCAAGGGAACGTCACGGTCACAGTCGAGAGTCCGTACTATCAGGGGTGGCAACGACACTTCGAACAGCGGACCAACGGAAATGTGACTGTTGATCACGCGGCTGAGTCGGTAACCGTCGAACTGATCTCGCCCGAAATGCAGGGAGAGTTCGCGTTAACAAGTAGCGACAACACGATCAAACTCCGTGGAATACCCGATGAGGAACCAATCGACCGACTCGAATTCATCCTTTATCCGTATGAGGGGGATTCAAGCGGTTTCAACAATCTCGATTGGGGTCTAGAGGACGAGGGTTCGGATTTGAAACTCGAATTTACGAGTCAGGGGAATGCGGATGCGATCGATCTCACCGTTACCAGCCCGGACGGGACTGAATCACACACCTTCGCCGAGGCGTTCGAGATCGACGGTTCCGAAGAGCGCATCGATATCGATCTGATGGATGAGGACGTTGCGGATGACAGCGGCGAACCGCTCGGATCGGTGATAAATCAGTACTTAGCCGAAGTAGGACCCAACGTCGATTTCGGGGTGTACGATCAAGGGCAAGGGTCGGATAACCGGATCAGCTACGAGACCTCTATGGGCTATCTCGAATATGACGGCGACGGGCAGTTCGTCGCCTATCTTCACATCACTGAAAACACCGTTGACGTTCGACTCAGTTGAATCGAACACTGATATCGGTCCGCGTCAGATACAGCTCCTCGATATCGAACTCGCAAACGATCGTCTCGCCCACCG
>JADFQH010000094.1:0-8625 GCA_022561895.1 Methanobacteriota archaeon
GACACCACCGGCCTGTACGCCTTCACCTTCGACACCCTCGAACCGGAATCGACGCTCCACGGACGAATGTTCGCACCGCTCGCGGGCGTTGCCGAGGACCCGGTGACGGGCACGGCGAGCGGGGCGGTCGGGGCGTACCTTCGGGACGTCGATGCGTTCGGCCCCTCGGAGCTCCCCGAAGAGATGATTTTCGAACAGGGCCACTTCCTCGATCGGCCCGGCGAGGTCCGGGTGCGAGTCGGCGAGGAAGTCAGGGTCGGGGGCAACGCGGTCCGGGCGCTCTCGGGGCGTATCGCAGTGCCCGAACGCGAGGATGACGAGATCGTGGAGGCCTAATAAGGGTGGTTGTAGTCTCTTACCGGTGATCGCTGACCCGCACAAGCGATCACCGGTAAACAGTTGCAACCACCCTTATAAGTCGATCCGGGAGTGGCGAATCTCAGTTCGTCAAACGGAGGGATCCAACCCGTCCCATCCACGGAGGCGCGACCGAATCAGCGCTTCGAGCGCCCACGCGACGGCGAGAACGACCGCGTAGGGTCCGAACAGAAGGATGTGGACGGGGCTGTCGGTCGTGATGAACACCTCGACGGTCAGGAAGTAGGGGACGAGCGCGAACAGGACCGTCGGCGTCAGCAACCCCCGGGAGAGCAGCGCCAAGAGCGGGACGGCCGCGACTGCGACGGCGAACCCGAAGACGGCGACCGCGGCGAACGTTGGTCTGATTCCGACTCGGATCACCAACAGCGTCGTTGCAGCTCCGATAAGTCCCGAACAGAGGGCGACAACCCACCCGACCGTGGATCGGGAGAGCGGAAGCTCAGGGAGGTTTCTGAGTCGATGTTCACCGACGCCGTAGCCGCGACGGATCGCGAACTCGATCACGCTCGCATACAGCAGTAAGGCGAGCCAGACGTACCACGCGCCCGCGTAGCTGGCGACGTGTGTCGATCCCTCGACGATCACGTAGCCGTTCAGCTCGCTCCACTCGGGCAAGGGCGAGGTCAGTTCGAGGTAGATGGTGGCGACGAACACGGTGAGGAATCCGATCGCCGGGGTGAGCAGCCGAGTGTATGCCGAGACGAACAGCGCGATGGCTCCGAACGCGAACGCTGTCACGGCCAGGGACGCGATTCCGACGGCCGACTCCATCGTCGGGTAGGCCGCGCGGGCAAACAGCGCGAGGACGATCGCGACGTGAAGCAAACCGCTGAGCACCGCGGTCGCGACCGCTACTACGGGAAATCGGTCCACGACTAGTATGGTATTTCATTATGTATAAATATTCTTTCAGTAAAATCCGGAGGATCGCTGACTCGATCAGATCGCAATTCACTCGGATTCGAGTGGTTCGTTTCACGCTATCGGGAATCGGTCGCAACATTCTTTACTCGCCTCGGTGTCGATTCGGACGTAAATGGCAGTACGCTGGCTCGCGGAGATCGGGGCGGACGATATCGAAACCGTCGGCGGGAAAGGGGCCTCGCTCGGCGAACTAACGGGTGCGGGGCTACCCGTTCCCCCAGCGTTTATCGTCACCGCCGGGACCTACCGCGAGTTCATCGAGAACGCCGGCATCGACGAGGAACTTCATGAGGCAGTCGACATCGATGTCGAGGACTCGAAGGCGCTCGCGCGCGCACAGGAACGCGCGAACGAACTCATCCTCGACACTCCCCTTCCCGACGACCTCCGCGAGGAGATCCTTGCGGCCTACGTCGAGTTCGAGGACGACCCCTTCGTTGCCGTCCGATCGTCGGCAACGGCGGAAGACCTCCCCGACGCCTCCTTTGCTGGCCAGCAGGAGACCTTCCTCAACGTCACCGAGGAGGACCTCTTAGAGCGTGTCAAGGAGTGTTGGGCCTCGCTCTTTACCCAGCGGGCGATCTACTACCGCAAACAGCAAGGGTTCGACTCGAAGGACGTCAACATCGCGGTCGTCGTCCAACGGATGGTCGACGCCGAGAAATCGGGCGTGATGTTCACGAGCCATCCTTCAACTGGTGACCCGCGAATCATCCTCGAAGCCGCGTGGGGGCTCGGCGAGGCGGTCGTTTCGGGCTCCGTCTCCCCCGATAACTACGTGATCGACCGCGAGAGCGCCGAGATCGAGGAAGAGACGATCGCGACGAAGAAGCTCCAGTGCGTCCGCGACGAGGAGACCGGCGAGACCACGAACGTCGAGGTCCCCGAGGAAAAGCGCGACGAGCGCGTGCTCACGGACGAGGAGATTTCTCAACTGGTTGGACTCGGCGAGCGCGTCGAGGAGCATTACGATACCCCTCAAGATGTCGAGTGGGCGATCAGGGATCGAGAGGTGTTCATGCTTCAGTCCCGGCCGATCACGACGATCAGCGACAACGCGGACGAGGAGGTCGAATCCGAGCTGATGAAGGGGATCGCCGACGGCAACGGCGGGGCGATGGAGTACGAGGATCGGGAGAACGAAAGCGGCGGCGAGGGTGAGGAGATCGTCCACGGGTTGGGATCGAGTCCGGGCAGAGCAAGCGGCGCAGCCCGGATCGTCACCAAGCTCGACCAGCTCGATAAGGTAGAGGAGGGCGACATCATCGTGACCGAGATGACGACGCCCGACATGGTGCCCGCGATGAAACGCGCCTCGGGGATCGTCACCGACGAGGGCGGGATGACCTCCCACGCGGCGATCGTTTCCCGAGAGCTCGGCGTCCCCGCGGTCGTCGGCACGGGCAGCGCGACGAAGGAGATCGAGGACGGCCAGCAAATCACCATCGACGGCGAGCGCGGCAGCGTCGAGGTGGGCAAAGTCGAAACCGACGAGCCCGAACGCGAGCCGATCGAGGAAGCCCGGCCCGAGACACCAGTAAAGCCGATGACCGCCACGGAGGTGAAGGTCAACGTCTCGATTCCTGAAGCGGCCGAACGGGCGGCCGCCACCGGCGCGGACGGCGTCGGCCTCCTCCGTATAGAGCACATGATCCTCTCGCTCGGGAAAACTCCCCAGAAGTTCGTTTCCGACAACGGCGAGAAGGCGTACGTCGACGAGATCGTTGGCGGGATTCGGACCGTGGCCGACGAGTTCTACCCCCGGCCCGTGCGGGTCCGCACCCTCGACGCCCCGACCGACGAGTTCCGCCAGCTCGAAGGAGGAAACGACGAGCCCCACGAACACAACCCGATGCTGGGCTATCGCGGCATTCGCCGGAGCTTGGATCGGCCCGACGTCTTCGAGTACGAACTCCGGGCCTTTGCTCGGCTCTACGAGATGGGCTACGACAATATCGAGATCATGTTTCCATTAGTGAATGACGCGAGTGACGTCAAAGCCGCTCGACGACTGATGGAAGGGGCAGGAATCGATTCCGAACGCCGGTCGTGGGGTGTGATGATCGAGACGCCAGCAAGCGCGCTCTCGGTCGAGGGGATGGCCGAGGAGGGCATCGATTTTGCCTCGTTCGGGACCAACGACCTCACCCAGTACACCCTCGCAGTGGACCGCAACAACGAACACGTCGCCGACAGGTTCGACGAGCTTCATCCAGCAGTACTAGAGCTGATCGGCAAGACCATCGAAGTATGTCGTGAAAACGACGTGAAAACGAGTATCTGTGGACAGGCGGGTTCGAAACCACGGATGGTTCAGCATCTCGTCAACACCGGCGTGAGTTCGATCAGCGCGAACATCGATGCTGTTAGGGATGTCCAACACGAGGCGAAACGCATCGAGCAAAAATTAGTTTTGGATTCGATTCGATGATAAGGACTACAACAGTCTTTATGAGTCGTTAGCGGAACGAAAGCCCTTTGTCCATCTTTTCAGCGAGCTCCATCTGTTTGATGTAGCTCGCCGCACCCAGCAGCGTCGGGGCCCAGAGGCCGACGAACAGCCCCTGAATCTTGTTCCCTTTGACGTAAAACAGGAACCACGAGAACGCGACGGACGCGGCTGCACCCAGCGCGACCGGATCCGATATCGGGTCGAACGCCTCTTCGGCTTTCTCCTTCGATTCCTCGAACTCATCGCCGTTATCTTCCATCAGTGCCATTGCATTCGGACAGAAGGGTGAAACATCAGTAGTCGTGCTGCCGTCCCCTGCAGCGCTTACAAAACCCCGTCAAAGACGGAACGGATAAACGCCCTGCCCGGTCAGAAACGGTATGCAGCGGGCCAGTATGGAGCCACAGTCGTTCGACCGGGTGCTCTCCTCGATGTGTACCGAGCCACATCCGGCCGCCCGGAGAGCGGCCGAGCGCTTTCTCGCGACGAATCCGGGCGACCCCGCGAGCTATCCCGCCGTCGCCGACCTCGAAGCCGAGGCGCTCGAGTACCTCGGCGAGATCGCCGGGCTTCCGGAGCCTCACGGTTACATCGCAAGCGGCGGCACCGAGGCGAACATTCAGGCGGTTCGCGCGGCCAGGAATCTCGCCGGCGGTAGGAGCGAGAGCACGAACATCGTTGCCGCCGAAAGCGCTCATTTTAGTTTTCGGAAGGCCACTGGACTGGTCGACGTGGAGCTACGGCTCGTTCCCACCGTCGGAGGGAAAGCGGATCTCGAAGCCGTCGAGAGCGCGGTCGACGACGACACGGCGCTGGTCGTCGGCGTTGCGGGCACCACCGAGTACGGACGAGTCGATCCGATTTCCGACCTCGCCGAAATCGCCCGTTCGGTCGACGCCCGGATCCACGTCGATGCGGCGTGGGGCGGCTTTCTGTTGCCGTTTACCGACTACGAGTGGGATTTCGCCAGTGCAAAAATCGATTCGATGACGATCGACCCGCACAAGGTGGGACGGGCGGCGATCCCCGCCGGCGGATTTCTCGTGCGGGATCGGGCGATGCTCGACGCCCTCGCGGTCGAGACGCCGTATCTCGAATCGGCGAGTCAAGCAAGTCTGACGGGGACGCGAAGCGGCGCGGGCGTTGCGAGCACGGTCGCCGCCTGCGAGGCGCTGTGGCCCGAGGGCTATCGCGAACAGTACGAGCGCGCACGGAAGAACGCGACGTGGCTCGCAGAGGAGCTATCGGGACGCGGGTTTGCGGTCGTCGAGCCGGAGCTCCCGATCGTGGCCGCCGAAACGCCTCAGGAGCTGTTCGACGCGCTTCGCTCGGCGGGATGGCGGATCTCACGAACGGGACGAGGGGAGCTACGGGTGGTCTGTATGCCCCACGTCACTCGGGAGATCCTCAAAGCGTTCCTCGCCGACTTCGACAGGTATCGGTAAGGCACTGTAGTCTGTACGGAGAACCATGTACGATATCATCGTCGGCGTGGATACGGAGACCGAGCGCGCACACATGCAGGCCGAGGCGATCACGGACCTGCCGGGTCACGACGAAATCCACGCGATCCTCGTCCACGTCTTCGGGGGCGAAGGTGGCGACATCGAGTCGGTCGAGGCCGTGAGCGAAGCCCGATCGATCCTCGAGGAGGCGGGGATCGAGGTCGCGGCCGAAGGGATCGGTGGCGACCCGCCGGTGGCGATTCTCGACGCCGCGGCGCGATACAACGCCGACTGTATCTGTGTCGCCGGCCGGAAACGAAGCCCGACCGGGAAGGCCGTCTTCGGCAGCGTCACCCAGGACGTGATCATGGGCGCGGACCGCCCGACGCTCGTCTGTACGCTCGACGAGTGAACCAAAGCGTTATTCCGTTCGATCGAATAGACAGGGTGTGATCACTCACCGAGGGTCGCTTTCGATGCGCATGCGAACGCAGCGATAGCGCCCGGTGGACGCTTGCTTTTTCCCGGTCATACGGCCTTTTCGCAGGGGGAAACCCGGCACGTCGATGGAGTCGATAAACAACCGAAACCGGCGGGTTTAGGACCCGCGATGAGCCAGGAACACATATGAGCCACGACGACTTTCCAACAGACTACCCCGCGGTCGTGACCTGCGGGCTGCCCTATGCAAACGGCGACCTGCATATCGGTCACCTTCGAACCTATGTGAGCGGCGACACCCTCGCACGCTCGCTCAGACGTATCGGCCAACGGACAGCGTTCGTCTCCGGATCGGATATGCACGGAACACCTGTAGCCGTGAACGCCGAGAAAGAGGGCGTTACCCCCGAGGAGTTCGCCATAGATTGGCACGAGAAGTACGAAGCCACGTTCCCGGAGTTCGGCGTCGAGTTCGACAACTACGGACAGACGCATGATGAGACTAATACAGAGCTTACTCAGCAGTTCGTCCGCGAGTGGATCGAGAACGACCATATCTACGAAAAGGAGATTCAGGTCGCGTGGGATCCCGAGGTCGACCAGCCCTTACCTGATAGATACGTCGAGGGAACCTGTCCGTACTGCGGTGAGAAGGCCCGCGGTGACGAGTGTGATGAGGGCTGTCAGCGCCACCTCGAACCCGGCGAGATCGAAGAGCCGACGAGCACGCTCACAGGCAACCCCGCGGAGTACCGAAGCCGCGAGCACAAGTTCCTCCGGCTTTCGGACTTCCAAGAGTATCTCAAGGGCTTTCTCGGACGGCTCGAAGGAACCGACAACGCCAGAAACCAGCCCAAAGAGTGGGTCGAAGGCGAGCTACAGGATCTCTGTATCACCCGCGATATGGACTGGGGGATCGACTATCCGGAGAGCGAATCCGAGTCCGATGACCCGGAGACCAGTCGGACGGAGTCCGACGCTGGCAAGGAAGACCTCGTGCTCTACGTCTGGGTCGATGCCCCAATCGAGTACGTCGCCTCGACGAAACAGTACAGTGAGCGTGTGGGCGAAGAGACGTTCGACTGGACCGAACCGTGGCGCGATGGCGAAGGCGAGATCGTTCATATCATCGGCCGGGACATCATCCAGCACCACACCGTCTTCTGGCCCGCGATGCTCAGAGGAGCCGGGTATAACGAACCGCGTGCGGTGATGGCGAGCGGGTTCGTCAACCTGGATGGAAAGGCGTTTTCGACCAGCCGGAACAGAGCGATCTGGGCCGACGACTACATCGATGAGGGGTTCGATTCCGACCTCCTTCGCTACTACCTCGTTACTACTGGAGGATTCCAGCAGGATATCGACTTCTCGTGGGAGCGTTTTCAGGAACGAGTCAACGGCGAGTTAGTCGGAAACTTCGGTAACTTCGTCTACCGCTCGCTGCTCTTTGCCCACCGAAACTTCGAGGGAACACCCCGAACGGAGCCGAGCGAGGAGGTACTGTCACGGATCAGCGAGGCGATCGAGGAGTTTTCTACAGGACTCAACGACTACTCGCTCCGCGAGGCGAGTCAGGCAGGAATCCGACTTTCGAAGTTCGGAAACGAGTATATTCAGCGAAATGAGCCGTGGAAACTAGTAGACGAGAACGAGGAAGAAGCTGCACAGGTCATCCGCGACTGCGTTCAGCTTGCGAAGGCCACCGCAGTGCTGCTCGAACCCGTGCTTCCGAACGCCGCAGAACGCCTCTGGAATCAGTTAGGAGAGGACGGCTCAGTCCACAACGCTCGACTCGAAGCCTGTCTCGAAGCACCTCCTGAAAACTTTGGCGAGCCGGAGGCGCTCTTCGAGAAGGTCGAAGACGATCGGGTCGAGGCGCTGAACGAAAAGCTGGCAGAACGGATCGACGCGGCCGAAACAAGTGCGGACGAGGGCGACGAAACGGAGAACGCCGCCGATCTCGAACCCCTCGTGAATGAGCGAATCGGCTTCGAGGAGTTTCAGGAACTAGACATTCGAGTGGGTGAGATAGAGGTCGCAGAAGGAATCGAGGGCGCGGACGATCTGGCTCGCTTGGAGGTCGATATCGGTGTCGAGACCCGCCAGATCGTCGCCGGGATCAAGCGGCTTCACGATCTCGAATCGCTTCCGGGTACTCGGGTCGTGGTGCTTGCGAACCTCGAATCCGCGGAGCTGTTCGGCGTCGAGAGCAACGGAATGGTGCTTGCGGCGGGCGAGGACGCCGATCTGCTCACGACGCTCGGAAATAGCGAGCCGGGAACGAAGGTCAGGTGACGTGATATCATCTGACGAAGACCGTTGGTAGATCATGTGCGACTGCACTCCTCGAATCACCGACCTGTCTTCACTGGAGCCAGAGAACTTCAAATTCAGAAATACGCGGTTCTTGACTGGGGACACTCATTACGATATGCAGGACCACGAAACCCGACGGAGCATTCGGCATGATATATGGGTTGTCCGTAACGGTGACCTTCGGCGGGTCTTAGACGAGTTTCCGGCTGATGAGCCACTCGTTGATCAGTGTGCACTCTGGATGCACGCCGTCGTTGGGAGACATTTCTTCCCGGATGCCAATCATCGGACGGCAATCGCACTACTCCGACGCTTACTCCGCGAGAACGGGATCGATCCGGGTGACTGGTCAACCGAACGGACAAAAGCGGCGCGAGACGAATCCCACGAAGTGCGTGGAAAACTCCCACAGATTCGATTCGATACGATGTTCGAACGGGACGCTCTCTACGATTTATGGGAACGCTACTTCGAGGACGTGTTAGAAGTGGGCTGCGGCTGTGATACGTGAACTACTCGTCGTCGCTTTCGTCGGCGAGCGCGGCGTACAGGTGAAGCTGGAATTGATCGGCGCTTGGCAGGTTGGCCACCTTGAACTGGAGGCCCTTGGTCTCCATCAAGGTTGCGATCATGGACACGCGGCGGGACAGTCTGTCGAGCTTGGCC
>JADFQH010000094.1:8635-9676 GCA_022561895.1 Methanobacteriota archaeon
CGGAGCAGTTTTATGTGTTCTGGTGGATCTGTCCCTCTCGTCACGGTGCTCAGACCGGAGAGTGCGAGCGGCCTACGCCCGTTTTCGACGAGAGATTCGAGAGAGCACAATCGAGGGAGCGTGGCCTGATCGCGGCAGAATCCGAATTGATTGGGGGTACGCCTAAAAAACAGTGAACACAACTGTCGAGTTGTTCGGCGTCGAGAGCAACAGAACGGTGCTTGGGGCGGGCGAGGACGCGGATCTGTTGACGACGGTGGACGAGAGCGAGCCGGGAACGAAGGTTCGCTAAAGGACGAACACGAAATAGAGCCCGTAAGCAGCGAGAAACGAGCCGATGACGGTTGCGATCCACGAGACGAGTGTGCCCGCGAGCTTTCGTGCGTCGGTTTCCCGTTCACTACTGATGAGACTACAGCCGATGATACTCGAAATGATGACGTGATTGTAGGAGATAGGAACTCCGAGAACGTTTGCGACGATCTGGACGAGAATGATCGCCGTCAGTAGCACCGCGAGCGAGGTCTCTGGGCCGAAACTCGCATACTGGCGGCCAACGGCGTTCAGCATGACCGGGCTTTTCACCCACGAACCGGCGAGGATTCCGAGTCCGCCGAAGACGAGCAGCGGGCCGAGTCCGATCCCAACTGAGTCGACCACGCCGACGAGCGGGCCGATCGCAAGCCCGACCTGACTGCCGCCGCCAACGAACGAAAAAACGACACCGGCTGTGAGAATGACCTCGTCGAGACCGGCAATGGCGAGGGCTTCGAACGCGGTGCTTCCTTCGAAAAACTCGGAGAGGTGGCGAATGACGACGAGGAATCCGAAGGCAAGCACTGCTGCGATGACGCCGGTTGCGATCCACGAAGCGAACGTGAGCCACCAGTAGTCGAGATTCGGCGCTCTGCCCGCGGCGATTCCGGCCCCCGCAACGCTTCCGACGGTCGAAAACGCCGCCGGGATCGAGTGCTCTGCGAGAATGCCGAGTCCGATACAGGTCCCGATAACGAGGAGTGAAACGAGTCCGATCTCGAAGGA
>JADFQH010000095.1 GCA_022561895.1 Methanobacteriota archaeon
TTTCGAGAGAAGGGAGGACCCGCGCATCGAACGAGAGGAGTTTAAGTTCCAGCGCGAGGAATTAAAGTTCCAACGTGGACTTATGGGAAGCGGAATTGAGCAAGGATTACGGTCTGGAGAGATTGATCCATTCACTCTTGATGCGTGAGCGCTTCGTCGCCTCGTAGAGGTCCAATAGATTGCGGGAGGCCTGTCGATAACGCTGCTGATCTTCGGTCTCACGATCGGTCTCGAAATAGAGCGACGTCACGCGGACGTTTTCGTCCAGGGTTGCAAGAAGATTCTCCGTACCTTCGCTCAGGCTGTTGACGCCGGACGACGTCATGTCCAAGCGCACCGGCATCTTGTAGGCCATAAGCTGCAGGACGACGACGATCCCCACGACGAGCAGCGTCGCGACGAGCACATTGGTCCCCACGCGAAGGCGCTTGCCGGAGGGAGCACTTTCCGGTGGATTCGTTTGGGTGTCCGGCCCTACCATCGACGCATCTCCAAGCGTTTTACGGTGAGAAAGAGGAAAAACGCGGTCGTCGTCAGGAAAAAGACAACGTGGTTGGTGTCCAACATGCCGCGTACGAACTCGTGAAAGTGAGTTCGCACGGACATCTGCTGCAATAGGACGCGAGGCCAACCCTCGATCTCCTGGGCGAGGCGGTCGCCGAACACACCGAGGAAGACCCCGCTTTCGTCCGTGACTGTGCGCGCGCGTTCTACGCCGCGGACGATCCCGAGATCCGGACCGTTCTCGAAGCGGTCGGTTCGATTCCGGACTCCGAGGAGCTACCCGCGGCGATCCGCGATCTGTTCGAGCGCATCGACGTCGCCTACTACGCGGGTGATGCCGCCGAGATCGGATCGCTGGAGCTGAACAAGGTCGTCGGCGTCGAAACCGCCTTCTCCGTCCTGGAAATCGAGGACCCCTTCGCGCTCGTGATGGGCGATTCGAAAAGCGACCTCCGGGTGATGGAGTGGGTCGCGGGCGGAACGGGGATCGGAGCCGCGCCCGAACACGCCTCGGCGGACGTTCTTTTCCATATCGAGAACACCGACGAACTCGTCTTCGATCGGGGGCGTTCCGCGGATATGCTCCGGATAATCTACGCGCTCAATCGGCTCGCTGCGCTCGATTGAGCGCTACTGCCGTGTACGGTCGGACGTAACTGTTGAGAGCCGCTCGCCACGCCGGCCGGACGAACGCCGTTCAGGGCTTCCGTCCGATCGTATATCCGGCGCAACCGAAATCAGTGATTCTAGCATACTTATATGTCTCGGGTTAACAACAGGTCACAGGGCGCTTTCGGGCGACCACGCGAGAACTGACATGATGCGTAAGGAGCTGTTTGGGGTGTTCGACGACTACGATGGGCTGACAGCGCTCCGCGATCCGGACTCGTTCGATCGGATCTGTTCGTCCGATTCCCTTTCGGTCGGCATCCGTGATTCGGATCTCGGCGCTCCGCATCGAAGTGCGGCCTACGAGGACGAGACTGGCTGTTGTGTCATCTGGGGGGAGGTTTACCTCCCGGAGTCGGTTTCCCGACCCGCTCGGTGGGTTCTCGATCGCTACCGAAGCGAGGGGCGGTCGGGTCTGTCGGCGCTCAACGGCTCGTATCTCGTTGCGATCGCGACCGAAGGGACGGCGGCGGTCTACACCGATCCGATCCGTTCGTGGGAGTGTTTTTACACTGATCGTGCCGACTCGCGCGTTTTCGGGACCGATGCTGCGCGCGTCTGTCGAATGAGTTCGAAACTCTCGATCGATCCCGACTCGTTGCTCGAACTCGCTCATCTGAGTGTCGTTCTCGACGATCGGACCCTTTTCGAGGACGTCTCGCGGACCCCGTTCGACGGCGTTCTCCGCCCGAACTCGGTCGAACGCCTCGATCGGTTCGTCTACCGACCGCGCGAGTTCGACTACGCGGGCGAACTCGCCGCGCGGCTCGAACGTGCACTCACACGACGGACAACCCTCCGAGGGACGAAGGGGCTGTTGTTGGGTGCGGGTTACGATTCGCGCACGCTGCTCGCCGGTATCCCCGAGATCGAGTGTTGTTACACCGTCGGAAGCGAGGACTCCTCGGAGGTCCGAGTCGCAAAGAAGCTCGCTGCACAGTACGACGCGACCCACCAAACGCTGGGGGTCGACGGGTCGTACTTCACGACCGACATCGACACCGTTCGCTACACGAACGGGATCGGCGAGTCGATCCACATCCATCAGCGCGGGATCGAGGAGGTCGCGGACACCGACGTGATGTATCACGGGTGGGCGATCGATTCGCTCTTAAAGGAGTTTTTCGTCCAGAAAAAGCGCGTCGGTGCGTTCGGAAAATCAGTCAAGCTTTCCTCACTCGCCACACAGCCCGATGCGCTTTCGTTTCTCACGCGGAAGAAACTCGGGATCATGCCCGACAGCCCGACGCTGTTGGCCGAGTGTGCGTCGGTCTCCGAGCCCGAAGAGATCCTCGAAGCGCGCCTCGAAGACGAACTCGAACGGTGTCGCGCGCGCTGTACGCGCAGCCACGACCTCCCGAGCGTCTTCGGCATCAAAAACCTCCCCTCGAAATCGTTTCGCATGCATCTGTTCGATCAGTTCACCGAATCGTTCATCTGTGCGGACAGCGAGCTGATCGACTGGCATCTCTCGACCCCGCCCGAGTACAGGAGTACGGAGACGTTTCTGGCCGCGATCCAGCAGCTCGATTCGAACATCCTCAGATACCGGCCGCCGGATCGCCCGCGAACGAGTTCAGTAGTGAACCAGATCGAGGGGTTTTTGCGACGGAACCTTCCGTTGACGGCGTTCGACCCGCCGTGGCCGGATCGTCGGTCGCTCTACAGCACGTACGATCTCGATCGAACGCTGCTGCCCCAGTCGCCCGCCCTTCATCCCTGCTCCGTCCGGCTCAAACTCCGGGTTCACGACGTTGAAACGTGGCTTGCGGCGCTTGCGGACGAAACGGTACTCACACCCGAGGAGATCGTCTGCCCGCCCGACTCGAAGCGTGTTCTCCTTCGGGAAACCGCCAGCCCTTAAGAGCCTGCCCGGTTATCGAGTAGTATGCACACCGGCTCCGCCGACCCGCTTTCGTTACAGGGCGTCATCCCGCCGACGATCACCGTCTTCGACGAGGACGAGAGCGTCGACTACGAGCGAACCGCAGCCCACGCGCGTTACGTCGTCGACGGGGGCGCACACGGCGTCTTTCCACTGGGAACGAACGGCGAGTTCCCCCTCTTGACCGGTGAGGAACGAAACGGCGTCGTCGAAGCGGTCGTCGAAGGAGTCGAGGATGTCCCCGTGATCGCGGGCGTTGGCGCGCCGAGTACGTACGAGACCGTCCAGCACGCGACCCACGCCGAATCGGTCGGTGCGGACGGGATCGTCGTGGTCACGCCCTACTACTACCCCCTCGACCACGACGCCGCCCTCACCCACTACCAGCGAGTCGCCGAGGCTGTTTCCCTCCCAATCTACGTCTATCACATTCCCAGTAAAACCGGAAACAGCCTCTCGCTCGACACCCTCGACGCGCTCTCGGGGATCGAAAACCTCGCGGGCGTGAAGGATTCGAGCAAGGACGTGCCGTGGCTGGCCCAAGCGATCGATTCCCATCCCGAACTCACGTTTCTCGCGGGATCGGACTCGTTGCTCTTTCCGGGTCTCGAAATCGGCTGTTCGGGGATGGTGAGCGCCGTTGGGAACGTCTTTCCCGAACTCGTCGTTTCGCTCTTCGAGAGCTACGATGCGGGCGAGGAGGAACGAGCGCGCGAACTCCAAAGCGACGTTTACGACGTGCGAGACGCGATCAAATACGGCTCGTACATGGCTGGCGTGAAAAGCGCGCTTCCCCACGTCGGCTTCGATGCTGGCCCGCTTCGCAGCCCGCTCAGGACGATGGACGACGAAAGCGAACAGGCGATGATCGCCGATCTCGATGCGCTCTCGCTTCTCTGATCGACCGATTTAGCACCCCACTTATTATATGTCCTCGTTTTGAACATACTATGAGAGTTACATGGGTGGCGCGCTCAGCAAATCAACGTCGGCGGTATCGGTGGACCGAGAGGAGACACCGATAGCAGCTCCAACTACTGACGACCTCTTTTCGGTTCTCGCAAACAGACGGCGGCGGTACGTGCTCCACTATCTCAAACGCACGGATCTTGCGGAGTCGATCGAGATCGGGACGCTTGCAGAACAGATCGCGGCGTGGGAGAACGACGTTTCGATTTCTCGGGTTTCGAGCACGCAACGAAAGCGCGTCTACACCGCGCTCCAGCAGTCACACCTCCCGAAGATGGACGCCGCGGGAGTGCTCGCCTTCGAGAAGGACCGCGGGCTGATCCGAGGCGATCCCGTTATCGAGGAGTTCGACGTCTCTATCGATCTCGTTGCCAGCTCCGACATCCCGTGGAGCGAGTACTATCTGGCGCTCTCGTCGGTCTGTGCAGCGCTCCTCGCAGCGGTCTGGCTCGGCGCGTATCCGTTTTCACAGATCTCCGCGTTCGGGTGGGCGCTCGTTATCGTCGTCGTGTTTTCCCTCTCGTCGATCGCCCATCTCTACACCACGCGAACACGGACGATCGGGACGGGCGAACGTCCCCCGGAGATCGACCATCGATAACTGATACTCGAATTCGAGTACCCAATTCGAATCCCCTACTGTTTTGGCGGTGAGCGAGTCAGTGATGGTATGGTTAGGGACTACAGACAGCTTCACGACCCGAACGCCGAGTACACGATGCGAGAGCTCTCGGCCGGGACGATGGGGCTTTCGGCAAAGCGCGAGGGTAGGCGGAACGTGCAGATTACCGACGTGCAGACGACGATGGTCGACGGGAACTTCCCGTGGACTTTGGTACGAATCTACACCGACGCGGGGATCGTCGGCACCGGCGAGGCCTACTGGGGGGCGGGTATCCCTGAGATCATCGACCGGATGACGCCGTTTCTCGTCGGCGAAAATCCCCTCGATCTCGATCGGCTCTACGAACACCTCATCCAGAAGATGTCCGGCGAGGGATCGATCGCGGGCGCGACCGTCACCGCGGTTTCGGGAATCGAGATCGCGCTACACGACGTGGCGGGGAAGATCCTCGACGTGCCCGCCTACCAGCTGTTGGGTGGCAAATATCGCGATCAGGTGCGAGTGTACTGTGACTGTCACGCCGGCGACGAGTCGGAACCCGAGTCCAATGCAAAAGAGGCGGAGCGCGTCGTTTCCGAACTCGGTTACGACGCCCTCAAGTTCGATCTCGACGTTCCCTCCGGTGAGGAGAAGGATCGCGCGAACCGCCACCTGAGCGATCGGGAGATCGACCACAAGGTGAACATCGTCGAGGCAGTGACGGACGCGGTCGGCGATCGCGCGGACGTCGCCTTCGACTGTCACTGGTCCTTTACCGGTGGGAGCGCAAAGCGGCTTGCCGCCCGCCTCGAAGAGTACCCCATCTGGTGGCTCGAAGATCCGGTTCCCCCCGAGAACCACGATGTCCAGCGTCAGGTCACTCAGTCGACCTCGACGCCGATCGCCGCGGGCGAGAACGTCTATCGAAAGCACGGCCAGCGCCGGCTGGTCGACGAGCAGGCCGTCGACATCCTCGCACCCGATCTGCCCAAGGTCGGCGGGATGCGAGAGACCAGAAAGATCGCGGATCTCGCGGACACCTACTACATGCCGATCGCGATGCACAACGTCTCTTCACCAGTTGCAACGATGGCGAGCGCCCACGTCGGCACTGCGATCCCCAACTCCCTCGCTGTTGAGTTCCACTCCTATCAGCTCGGCTGGTGGGAGGATCTCGTTCAGGAGAGCGTAATCGAGGAGGGCTACATCGAGATCCCCGAGAAGCCGGGGCTTGGTGTGACCCTCGATCTCGCCACTGTCGAGGCGCATATGGTCGAGGGTGAGGAGCTGTTCGATGAAGCGTGAGCTTCATCGAGCCAGCAAACGCAAAGTGTTTGCGGGATCGAGAAAATCTTCGATTTCTGCCGACGCTGATTTGCGTGTTTGAAGAGACGTCGTGTTCAGTAGCGAGAGCGGTGTGGCGGCCGGTGCGAGAGCGGGCGGCACGCTCGCCACCACAGGTGGATTTATCGTCAATCCTTGCGTGATATCCGATGTCATGACAACAGCAGTACCCGACTACGAAATCGGTCACGAGTTGAGCGATGCCGACGAGAACATTCACAACGTGTGGAACAACGAACTCGAACCCGCCGTGACGATCGAGCCGGGCGAGGTCGTTCGATTCGAGTGCCGAGACGCCCTCGATGGGCAGGTGGGCCCCGACTCGGGAGTCGAGGATCTCGCGAACGCAAGCTTCGACCCGGTTCATCCTCTCACCGGCCCAATCGCAATCGAAGGTGCGGAGCCGGGCGATGCGCTTGCCGTCGAACTGCTCGATTTCGAGCACAAAGGCTGGGGATTTACGGGGTTCATGCCCGGTGAGATGGGCCTCGGACTCCTACCCGAGGAGTTCCCCGAGGCTGGTCTCTACGTCTGGGAACTAGAGGACGAAATCGCCGAATTCGTAAACGGTATCGAGATTCCAGTAGACATGTTTCCGGGGACCATCGGCAACGCGCCCGCAGAAGCGGGCGAACACGACACCCTCCCCCCGAGGGATGTCGGGGGCAACATGGACGTAAAACAGATGACCGCGGGTTCGACCGTCTATCTCCCAGTGGAAGTCGAAGGGGCGCTCTTTTCGACCGGGGATTGTCACGTGGCACAGGGCGACGGCGAGGTCTGCGTGACGGGGATCGAAGCGCCGATGTTCGTCACCGCACGCTTCGATCTGAAAAAAGACGCCGGGTTCTCTCAGCCCCGCCTCGAAACCTCGGGACCGTTTACCGCCACCGGGAGGGACGAACGAATGTACGGCACAACGGGCATCAGCGACGACCTGATGGAAGCAACCAAGAGATCAGTCCGACACATGATCGAGCATCTCGTCGCAGAACACGACCTCTCACGCGAGGAGGCGTACATCCTCTGTTCGGCCGCGGTCGATCTGAAGATCAGCGAGGTAGTAGACGCGCCGAACTGGATCGTCACCGCCTACGTCCCCGAGAGCATCTTCCCCGAGTAGCGACCGCCCTCGCGGCCTCAACACACCGTTACTGTTTAAAGAACCACCCGAACGTTCATGATGGTTCGGAAGCTATGTGTTAACATGGTATTCGACTCCGGAGACAAGGAGATCAGCTGTGTGCTGTGTGAGGAAGTGTTCGAGACGAAACACGAGCTGCACCGACACACGAGACTCAAGTACAACGGCCATACCTACCACGGTTTTCCGCTGTGATAGGGGCTCGGATGCGGTCTGTCCGCGCGTTCCGAGTACCGATCCGACCCCGTTTCCGTCTCTTATAAACCGGTTCTTCTCCCTCCTCTTGATGGCCGTAAATACTGCATGCCACAACACGGCGAACCGTTAGGCCGGTCCGGTAGTTCTGCGAAAACATGCCGCGTACGGAAGCGAGTAAAAATCGCTGGCTGATCGCCGTCTCGGCGATCGCCATCCACCTCTCGATCGGGTCGGTGTACGCCTACAGCGTCTATCAGAACCCACTGAACGACTCCGTCGGCTGGGCGATCGGCGACGTGACCCTCGCGTTCACCGTCGCCATCTTCTTTCTGGGGCTGTCGGCCGCATTCTTGGGAACGTTCGTCGATACGTACGGACCGAGACTGGCCGGTCTCGTCTCCGCCGCGGTCTTTGGAACCGGAACCCTCGGCGCGGGTTTTGCCGTCCAGATCGAGAGCCTCCCGCTCTTTATCGCGACCTACGGCGTTCTCGGAGGAATCGGTCTCGGAATCGGCTATATCGCCCCGATCTCCACGTTAGTTGAATGGTTCCCGGATCGGCGCGGTCTTGCGACCGGGATGGCGGTCATGGGCTTCGGCGCGGGCGCGCTCATCACGAGTCCGGTCGCGGAGTTCCTCATGCAGAACGTGACTTCAGTCGCAGGAACGTTCTACATCCTGGGGATCGGCTACATTATCTTCATCAGCGCGGGCGCGTCGTACATGAAAAAACCCCCTGAGGAGTGGTATCCGGCCGGGATGGAGGAGGCGGATCTCCCCGATGACGATCATCCCGAGGGCGGCGACGGCGGCGATCTCGCCAACCTCGAAGCAACGGCAGCGCTGAAGACCAAGCGGTTTTACTTGCTATGGCTCATCGTCTTCATCAACATCTCGGCGGGGATCATGCTGCTGGCCGTGGCGGCGAGCATGACACAGACGCTTACGGCCGTCAGCGCAGCCACCGCCGCGACGGTCGTCGGAGTGATGGGCATCTTTAATGGATTGGGCCGTATCGGTTGGGCGAGCGCGTCGGATTATACGGGGAGAACGAACATGTACACGGCGTTTTTCGCCATTCAGATCGTCGCATTCTTCCTGCTTCCGCTGACGACGAACGTCGTTCTGTTCGCGATCCTGCTCTGTATCATCATCTCCTGCTACGGCGGCGGGTTCGCCTGTCTGCCCGCATATATCGGCGATCTGTTCGGGACGAAAGAGCTCGGGACGATCCACGGCTATACGCTCACCGCGTGGTCGATGGCCGGCGTCGCGGGACCGACGTTGGTCGCCTCCATCGTTTCGGCGACCGGCAGCTACACGCTTTCGTTTTACATCGTCAACGTCGCGCTGATCGTCGGACTCGTCTGTACGGTCGTCCTCCGTATCAATATCCGGAATATCCAAGACTCGAAACAGGAGCAGGCCGCCGTTTCGTCCTCGGACTGATCCCGACTACAACCCCAGCCGATCCGCGATCTTTCCGCCCATCGTCCGGGCGTCGGGTTCGAGGACTTCGATCTCGTCGCCGAGTTCGATGGCCCCTTCCTCTACTACTTTCGCACAGACCCCGCCGCGCTCGTTCTTCAGCGCGCGCGCAACCCCCTTCTCGCCTGCGACCTGCTCGACGTGGGCACACGGCGGACGCGGGCGGGTTCCCCGCAGGATCGCGTCGTCGATTCGAAAGGTCGCGCCTAAGAGATCGTGAACCTCAACCCCCCGAGTCACGATGTTCCGTCGATGGCGACCATCGGAAAGGTCGATATCGAACTTTTCTCCTATGTCCTCGATGGCTTCCGCCTCAATCAGCGTCACCTCACAGACGTCAAAGGGCGAGTAGTATCCCTCGCCGGTTCGGTAGCGATCGTTCTCCAACCCTCCATCGAGCGCTTCGATCCGTTCTAAAGAGTCCATCGGCGCGGAGTCCTCATGCGCGATAAATAGCTGTTCGACCCGTGGCATACCCCCCGTAGGGTTCGGAGGCGAATAGCCCTTCGCCCGAACTGGCATATGCAAGACCGACTCCTATACTCCGCGCTCGCGAACCCCCAATATGGTCGATGACATCAGCGCCGATCAGGTAGAGAAGTGGCTCGACGATCGGGTGGTCCGGGACGTAGAACGCACCACTGAGAAGGAAGCCGAATTCAGTGTCCAGTGTCGCCTCTCACACATTCCGCTCAACGTTATCAAGGAGGACACGTGGGGCCCCCTGCGGATCGTCGGCCGGGCCGCGTTCGACACCGAGCGAACCGCCGCCGTCATCGAGAATCCTGACCAGCGCCGCGAGTTGCTTGAACGGATCGGGCCGATTTTTGTCGGTACACCGGGATTCTACACCT
>JADFQH010000096.1 GCA_022561895.1 Methanobacteriota archaeon
AGCTGGGTGTAGCTCGGCCTACCCGCCTGGTTCTCCGCGATCCACTCGCGGGCGAACGTGCCGTCCTGGACCCCTTCGAGGACCTCCTCCATGTTCTCTCTGGCGTGGTCGTCGACGACCACGTCGCCCTGCGTGAGCCCGCCGTATTCGGCGGTATCGCTCACCGAATCCCACATCCCGCCGAGTCCGTCCTCGTACATCAGATCGACGATGAGCTTCATCTCGTTGAGACACTCGAAGTAGGCCATCTGCGGGCTATAACCCGCATCGACGAGCGTCTCGTAGCCTTGCTTGATCAGGCTCGCGATCCCGCCACAGAGCACCGCCTGCTCGCCGAAGAGGTCCGTCTCGGTCTCCTCGCGGAAACTCGTCTCGACGACGCCCGCGCGCGTACAGCCGATCGCCTGTGCGTACGCGAGCGCTTCGTCCTTCGCTTCACCAGTTGTATCCTGATAGACCGCGAGCAACGCGGGCGTGCCCTCGTCGTTCTCGTAGTTTCTCCTCAAAATGTGCCCTGGCGTTTTGGGCGCGATCATCGTCACGTCCACGTCCTCTGGAGGATTGATCTGGTTGTAGTGAATGTTGAAGCCGTGGGCGAACTGTAAGGTGTTGCCGGGCTCCAGTTCCTCGCGGATCTCCTCGTACACCGTCGGCTGGATCGTATCGGGAACCAGCACACTCACGATGTCGGCCTGCGCGGCGGCCTCTTTCGGCGTACCGACCGAGAGGCCGTCCTCCTGTACGGCATCGCGCGATGAGGACTCCTCCTTCAGGCCGACGACCACGTTCACCCCGCTGTCGGCGAGGTTCTGTGCGTGGGCGTGGCCCTGACTACCATAGCCGAGGACGGCTACCGTCTTGTTCTCGATCTGCTCGCGCTGTGCGTCGTCGTCGTAGTAGATGGTTGCTTCGTCAGTCATCGTTTGCTGTCGTGGATTGCTTTCGCCAGTCTTCGTGCATTCGTTCGTACCGTTCCTCTTCGACATCCGTCGTCCAGACGTCCCCGCGGGCCATCGCGGTCTGGCCGGTGCGAGCCAGCTCCCGAATTCCGAACTGCTGGAAGGCGTCGATCGCGTCGTCGATCTTGCCCTCATCACCGGTGATCTCGATCGAGATCGTCCGCGGACCGGCATCCAGTACTGTTCCGTCGTACATCTGTGCGACCGCCTGCACCTTATCGGGCTCGTTACCTGGAACTTTGAGAACCACCAGCTCCCGACGGATCGCGTCGCTGCTCAGCTCCTGGACCGAGATCACGGGCAGCAGCTTTTCGAGCTGTTTTTCGACCTGCCGAATCCCCGGCTCGGACTCCTCGATCACCAGTGTGATTCGAGAGGTCTCGGGGTTCGTGGTCGTTCCCACAGTCAAACTCTCGATGTTGAACTGCCGTCGAGAGACGAGCCCCGATGCCTTTGCGAGCACGCCGGGTTCGTTCTCGACCAGCGCCGAGATAACTGTCCGACGGGGTGCCGGCTCGGCCTCGACCTCGGGATCGATTCGAATCCCTTGGCTGTTTCGTCGCCCGGATGGATGGGGCCGCTCTTCAGGGGCGGGCCCTTGGAGTCCGTTGACTTGCTGTGGGTCGCTTTCTCCACTCATAGCTGATCCTCCGAGAGGGCGAACTGTCCATTATCGCCGCCGCTCGGAACCATCGGGTAGACGTTCGCGCCGGGGTCGATATGGAAGTCGATCACCGACGGGCCGTCGTAGGCGACGGCCGCCTCGATGGTGTCCGCGACCTCGTCGTACTCGTGGACGGCAAAGCCCTGTGCGCCGAAGGCTTCCGCGAGCTTATCGAACGCGGGAACCCACGGGTACTGCGAGGCCGAATGACGACCCTCGAAGAAGGCGTCCTGCCACTGGCGGACCATCCCGACTGCGGCGTTGTTGAGCACCGCAACGGTGATATCGAGGTTTTCCCGGACAGCTACAGAGAGCTCCTGACACGTCATCAGAAACGAGCCGTCACCCTCGAAACAGACGACCTGCTTCTCCGGCTCCGCAACCTTCGCGCCGATCGCGGCGGGAAGTCCGTACCCCATCGTTCCCAAACCATGAGAAGAAACCCACGTTCGAGGATGGCGGTAGGTCCAGTACTGACAGGCCCACATCTGGTGTTGGCCGACACCCGTGGTGACGATCGCCTCGTCGGATGTGGCCTCGTCCATCGCCTCGACGACGAACTCCGGGCGCAGCGGGCGATCCTGGGGGGTCCTCGACGAAGTCGGGGAGTCGTCGGAGCTTGCCTCCGACGGAACGGCATAATCCATCGGGTACTCCGCTTTCCACGTCGTACACTGATCGTTCCATTCCGGGATATCGGGCGCGCGCTCCATCTCGTCCTCAAGCTGCTCCAGGACGGTGCCGGCGTCGCCGATCAGCGCGACATCGGCAGCGATGTTCTTCGAGATCTCCGCGGGATCGATATCGACGTGCAGGAGCTTCGCGTCGGGTGCGAACGTCTCGACACCTCCCGTCAGTCTATCGTCGAACCGACAGCCGACCGCGAGCATCACGTCACAGTGCGTGACGGCCATGTTCGCATAGCCCGTCCCGTGCATCCCGGCCATCTCCATCGCGAGTTCGTGATCCTCCGGGAACGCACCCAATGCGGGCATCGTCGTTACGACGGGAATGTCGTACTCGGTGGCGAACTCTCTCAATTCCTCGCTCGCCTCGCCCTTGATGACGCCACCACCGGCGAGGATCACGGGCTTTTCTGCGCGTTCGAGAGTTCGGGCGGCCTGCTCGACGGCCTCGGAATCCGCTTCGGTCGGCGGATCGTACGTACTCGGCGTGCGTGGTTTGCCCGGCTCTCTATCAGTTTGGCCGTTGGTCACGTCTTTGGGCAGGTCGACGACCGTGGGACCGGGCCTCCCTGTCCCTGAAACCGCAAAGGCCTCGCCGACGGTATCACCGACCGAATCGGAATCTGTCGCGAAGTAGTTCGTCTTCGTGATCGGTGCGGTAAGCCCCGTCGTATCGGTCTCCTGAAACGCGTCGTTGCCGACGAACGCCGTCGGAACTTGCCCTGTAAGGGCGATCATGGGATCGGAATCCATCGAAGCGTCGGCGATCCCGGTCACGAGGTTGGTCGCGCCCGGTCCGGAGGTCGCGAGACAGACGCCGGGAGTACCGGAAACGATCCCGTAGGCGTCGGCGGCGTGGGCCGCGCCCTGCTCGTGGGCCATCGTGATGTGGCGGATCGACGAGTCGTAGAGCGCGTCGTAGACGGGCATGATCGCCCCGCCCTGAACCCCGAAACAGGTCTCGACGCCCGCGACTTCGAGTGCGCGGATCACCGAACTCGCGCCGGTCGATACCGGTGTTTCGATCTCGGTTTCAGTTTCGATTTCGACTGTGTCGTTCGCTGTGTCCTCCTCGCTCTCCTCAAACGTGGCGGGTGGTTGTTCGCTCATCTCTCTAACTCTTCGGCGGTGGTTTGCAGGCGATGCGGCGGTCGATAGCGGCGGGTAGTGGATATCATGGGTAGCGCGAGTGCTGACTCTCGGGAACGTTGTACAATCGGGTCGAAGGAAGTGGATAGTGTAGGGGCTAGACCCCTACAATAATGATCTCGCGCGCCACGACCGCGCCGCTGTCGGAGGACGCTCCTTCGAAGGCGGTGGTCGTCTGCATCTACCTGCGCAGTCCGCATGCGGGCATAATAACCCTTGCGGGTGGCACAATCGTTGCCGTGGCGTCGCTGGCGGGCGGGCGGGCTCCTCGACATCTACGCCCGGACCTCCTCGTAGCGCGCCACGTCGATCTCGCGGGCAAAGCGCTCGACATCGCTCCGCGTAACCCGGTTCTTTTCCGCGCCGTAGTCTTTCACCCGACGGGTGATCTCGCGCACTTCGCTTTCGGTCGGGTCGAAACCCGATTCGGTCAGGAACTCCCTGACCGAGTGGGTTCCTGTATGTTTTCCGAGGACGAGTTCGCGCTTTGCGCCGACCATCTCTGGCGTCATGATCCCCGGCTCGAACGTATCGGAGTTCTCGATCACGCCCGCGGCGTGAATGCCGCTTTCGTGGCTGAAGGCGTTCTGACCCACGATCGGTTTGTTCGCTGGGACCGGAACCTCGCTTTTCTCCTCGATCATCCGCGAGAGTTCGGTGATCCGGGTCGTATCGATCCCGGTATCGACTCCATAAATGGATTCGGCGGCCATCACGACCTCCTCGTAGGCGGCGTTTCCGGCGCGCTCGCCGATCCCGTTCACGCTCACCTGAGCCTGTTCGGCCCCGGCCTCGAAGCCCGCGATGGCGTTCGCACTCGCCATCCCGAAGTCGTCGTGGGCGTGGACATCGATCCGCGCGTCAGTGTGTTCTCTTACTAGCTTCACCAACGCGCCCATCCGACTCGGCGTCGCGACCCCACACGTGTCGGGGATGTTGATCCAATCGACGCCGACCTCGTCGACCGCTTCGACGATCTCGGCTAAGTACTCGCTGTCGGTGCGCGTGGCGTCCATCGGCGAGAACATCACCTCGACACCCGCGTCGTTTACTTGCTGGACCGATTCGACCGCCCGCCGTTTCACGTCCTCGCGAGTGGCGTGCATCGAATCTTCGATCTGTACATCACTGGTCGAGACAAAGACGTGGATCATCCCCACGCCCGAATCGATCGCGCTTTCGACATCACCCTCGACGACGCGGGCCAGCCCACAGACCGTTGAAGTCGTAGAACTGGCGATATCCCGAACCGCCTCGAACTCCGCATCCGAGTTGACCGGGAACCCAGCCTCGATGACATGGGTGTTCATTTCGTCGAGCACCGCCGCTATCTCGCGCTTGTCGTCGTAGCTGAACGATGTTCGTGGCGTCTGCTCACCATCGCGGAGCGTGGTGTCGAAAATCTGTATCGAACTGATCTCGCTGTCGTTGGTATCAGCGGCTAACGTGCCCTGGAAGAACTCGACCCCCCCGACTGGTGTCGGAGGCGTCCATGTTGTTGTTGGACATGGTACTCTGATCCAGCGCCTCTCCCCTACATAAACCCTCCGCTGTGACACCCAACCACGGTTTACCGTATCGTTCATCCACCCATTAGGTTGTGGAAAACCGCACGACTGCGTCGGAATATAATGACCTTAATCTCATTAGTCGCCTGAGTACGGTATATGGGTCGGCGTCGATCTCGGGGCGGCGATCATGGAAATTTTCGCCGCGAATATGGCGAAACGTTCTGTTGAGGCGCTCACGCGCGCTCGGATCTGGACATGTGTTCGTGAGTGCTACCGAGACCGTGGTCGAAGCGTTCGTCGCCAAAGCACGATGAGCGCCGACAGTGTAAGGTTTTTTGGGTGCGGGGACCACCCCAGCGTATGGCCGACTTCAACCTCGATCTCCGATCGGTCGAGGAGCACATCGACGGAGACGAGCAGGAAGGAACGCAGATCACGCTCGGGATACTCGACGGAACGACGCCCGGTGAGGAGTGGATCGCCGCCACGGAGCGCGGCGAGGTGCTCGTCCTCGCGGTCGACGGCGATCTGAACGAACTCGCAAGCAGCTTCGCCCGCGAGATCAGCGAATCCGGCGGTGAACTCGTTCATTTTCGGGAGTTTCTCATCGTTACCCCCGAAGGGGTGAGTGTCGATACCGATCGGCTCTAAGCGCCCCATCGATCGACTGTAAGACGGGGATACTTTTAGCCGTCCGTCTTCTCCAAAGCGGTGTGAACCGACCAGACGTTTCGGAACTCTCCCCGCCCGATCGCACCCTGATGGGTCCCGGCCCGAGCGACGTTCATCCCCGCGTCCTTCGTGCGATGAGCACGCCCCTCGTCGGTCATCTCGATCCCGCCTTCGTCGAGATCATGGACGAGACACAGGACCTCCTCTAACCTCGTTTCGCCCGGTGACACCGTTCTCGTCCCCGACAACGGCTATTTTGGTGGCAGGATGGCGAGCATGGCAGAGCGCGCCGGTGGTGAGGTCGTCGGCGTGAGCGCACCGTGGGGACAGCCGCTCGATCCGACGAACGTAGAGACGGCGTTTGCCGAGCACTCACCCGACGTGTTCGCGTTCGTCCACGCCGAGACGAGTACCGGAGTGCTTCAGCCCGAGGTGCCGAAACTCACCGAAATCGCCCACGCGAACGACGCGCTCGTGATCGCCGATACCGTTACCTCGCTCGGCGGGGTCGAGCTTCGCGTCGATGCGTGGGATATCGACGTGGCCTACGCCGGTCCACAGAAATGTCTCTCCTGTCCACCCGGTGCGAGCCCGCTCACCTTGAACGACCGGGCGATGGAGAAGGTGCTTTCGCGGGAGCAAGCACCGCGGTCGTGGTATCTCGATCTCGCTCTATTAGAGGGGTACTGGGGCGAGGATCGCGCATATCACCACACCGCTCCGGTGACGAACGTCTATGCGCTCCGGGAAGCGCTCAGGCTCGTTGCCGAGGAGGGGATCGAAGAGCGTTGGGAGCGCCACCGCGAGGTCGCGGGCACGCTGAAAGCCGGCGTCGAGGGGCTTGGATTGGAGATGAACGCGGCCGAGGAGTGGTGGCTGCCGAGTCTGAACGCTGTTCGCGTCCCCGAGATCGTGGACGACGGGGCCGTTATCGATCACCTGCTTTCCGAGTACGATATCGAGATCGCCTCGGGGCTCGGCGACTTGGAGGGAGAGATCTGGCGGATCGGCTGTATGGGCCACTCCGCGCGGGAGAAAAACGTCAGCTATCTGCTGTCGGCGCTCGGTGACGCTCTTGAATCGGAGGGCTTCGAATCCGAGGCGAGCGCTCCGGTCGTGAGCGACTAAATTACGATCAAGTGGCGTGCATGGCAACAACACGGCTACATCGAATCCCTCGGTGAAACGGGTCGCATAGAGCGCAAGAAATCAGAGATGGTGTCCGCCAGATCGACCCCCCGAGAGACGTAGAATAGCTACGAAGTCGAATTCGTTGGCGCTGCAAAACGCCACGTACGTATCGAGTTACCGACTATCAGGGCGCGGTGCGTTCTCGTATTTGACCATCTTCTCGGGCTTATCGGAGATGGTATCGTAGATCCGCTGGAGCGTCTCCTCGGCCGCAAGGAGGTTGTGGTCGTTCAAGAACTCACGTCCCTCGTCGGAGAGTCCGTAGAATTTCCACGGGTAGCCCTGCCGGCGTTCGTCCCCGTCGAGGGCAACCTCCTTGACGATGCCAGCGTCGATCAGCTTCTGGATGTGTTTGTAAACGGTGGCGTCGCTAACGCTCGGATTGAGTTCCTCGAGTTCGTACATCGAGGGAAGTCCCTCGGGATGTTGAAGGATGTTACCGACGAGCGCAAAGCGCGTCTGCTGGGTGACGAAGTGGACGAGTTCCCGGTTTCGCGTTTTGTCGACAGTCCCTACATCGGTACTCATACTGAGCCGTATGTGCCACGGCGGCAAGTAATTTACCCTTGAGTAAACTACTTCTCGGTATATCGAGGCGATAGTTAACCTAGTAATTTACTCCAGAAACTATACCTGTTGACCATGAGATTCGTGCGATATGTCCGATGAGGAGTTGCCAGTCCCGGATGAAATCCTCGTGAGCGCAAAGGAGCAACTCGACCACGAGGAGATCTCGTTGACGGACAACGAGGAGATACTGCATACGGTGAGCGAACTCACTCCGGTGTACGAGAACGAGAGATCGTACTTCGTACTCGGGAACTACGACCGCGAACCGATCCGCAGGCTGAATCTCGTGGTTGATCGGTTGAACCGCCGAACCGATACCTACGCCTTTCGGATGGTCGATATTCGAGGCGAGTGGGAAAACAGCATCCAGAAGTTCTGTCTGATCGCCGAGATCGTCACGCATCTTATTGGTGTTGCCGAGAAAGAGCCGAGCGATTTTCTCGTAGAACAAGGGCTTCTCGTCGGTACGGTCGAGTACTTCTCGAAGAGCCACGTTCTCAAACGGGAGTACGAAGACGAAGAACACTCATTTGGATGGATGCAGGACGGCGTGTTCGGGCTGTTCGAACGGGAGGGTCGACTGTACCAATGGCGAACTGAGGAGGACCTGGCTGAGGCTGTCGAGAAGCTACCGTGAGCGAACGCCAATTCCGGCAAACAGAGGCCAACGTTATTTCTCATCGAGCAACCAGAACGATGGGGCAGTAGCGATCGGTATAGAGGACGTGTACATCACAGTGAACTACCCTACCCTATCGCTCGCCTGACGGCTCACGTCATCAGAAACCGAAGGTTTCTGGTAATGTTGATTCGGAGCGTCCCGCTCCTAACCGCTTCTTGATACCGCGAGAAAGAATGTTCCACGCCGCATTCGCGTCTCTATCCGCTTCGAACCCGCAGGCAGGACAGGAGTTTCACGCACCCATAGCGGTTTCTCGGTCGAAACGCCGCAGGACGCGCACTCTTTCGTCGTTCCACGTGGATTCACGGCGACGAAGTGCGTTCCTTCGCGTTCGCACTTGTAGTCGAGCATCCGCAGGAACGTCCCCCACGCCGCTCCCGCGCGGTTGCGCGAGTTGCCCGGTAGTTCGACCAAGCCCTTCGCATCCAAGTCCTCCACGGCCACGAGGTCGTATTCTCGGGCGTAGTAGTTCGATAACTTGTGGAGGAGGTCCCGACGCTTTCGTTTCAGGTCGGCGTGGCGTTCGGCCACGACCCGGCGCTGTTTCTCCCAATTCGCAGACCCGTGTTGTTTCCGCGAGAGGTCACGCTGTGCGCGTTCCAGCCGCTCGCGTTCGTCGGACAGGTCGAGAGATTCAACGGCGGTTCCGTCCGTGTCGTGGGCGTACTTGAGAATCCCAACGTCGATACCGACACACCGCTCGGGATTCTCGGGTTTCTCGGCTGGGTCGTCCGGGGTTTCGACGCCGAGGATGGCGTACCACTTCCCGGTTGGTTCCTGCTTGACCGTGACGGTCTTGATTTCGGCGTCGTCGGGGAGGTCACGGTGGAACGTGATGGGTATGTCACCGAGTTTCGAGAGCCACAGTCGCGTCCGACCGCCCGTGTTCTTGAGCTTGAAGCCGGATTGACTGTAGGTGAAACTGCGGTACTCGCCCGGTGCCTTCCACTTGAGCGTGCCGACTCGGTAGCCGTTCTCTTTGCGACCGCGAAGCGTCGAGAGGTTGTCGTACAACCGTTGGACGACTTTCTGTAGGACTTTCGAGTGAACGTTTTTCAGGTTGTTCCACCACGTCTTGAGACTCGGCAAGAGTTTCTGTTCGCTGTATGCCGAGGTGTCGTCGTTCCGATTCAGGCGGTGGAGGAAGTGGTTATAGACCTGTCTACAGGTATCGACAGTCTACGCTAACTGTTCTTCGAGGGCGTCGGACGGACGGAGCCGATACCTGTAGTTGTAGTTCATCTACGAGCGTTCTTCGATGAGTTCGTCGAGTTTTTCTTGGACGAACGAGGAGAAATTCAGGTGGTTTTCCTGAATCCACTTGGCTTGGTCGTCGCGGATAGAGATGTTCTTGCGCGTTGCCACGACACATCATACACAAACTACACAAATAAGGGTTGCGGGGGCCTGTGGCCGAGCGTCGAACGTGTTTGATACTCGTGCGGCGTTGACGAGACGCGCCGCGTCTCGTTCGCACACCAGAAATCTCTGATTTC